>CAYXCX010000025.1:11225-13390 GCA_964463405.1 uncultured Clostridia bacterium | reverse complement strand
GGAGGGTTGCCGGAGGCGCGGCAGCCAGGCGCGGTCCGGCCGCAAGCCGGCCCAGGCGGCGGTCCAGGATGGGCCGCAGCCGGTCTGCGCCCAGGTCGCTGGCCACGAAGGCCGCCATGTTGCCCGCCGCAAAATGGGCGCGGTGGAATTCCTGGATGTCGCGGCGGCCGATGCGCCGCAGCGATTCCTCTGTGCCGAACCGGGACGCGCCGTAGGCCGGGCGGTCGTAGAAGGCCGCCGCCGCGGTCTTGGCCATGATGCTGAAGGCGTCGTGCTCCATCTCGGCTCGGCGGTGGTGCTGCCGGAGGTGTTCCTCAAGGCGCTCACGGTAGCCCGCAGCGCCGGCAGGCCGGTGCGGAACTTCGCCGCCGCGGTCTTCGCCATGATGCTGAAGGCGTCGTCGCCCTCCTGCTTTTGCAGCGCGCGCATGAAACCCTTGATGCCGTCGATGCGCACGTCGGACAGCAGCGGCGCGGCCAGCATGGAAACAACCGCGTCCAGGGTGGCGTCCAGGTGGGGGCTCAGCGCGCGGATGGTGAGGCGGATGCCGTCCCCGCCCACGTCGAGCGAGAACGAGGAGCCGAAGTCGACCAGCTGCCGCAGCCTCTCCGCCTCGCTCACCTCCAGGCACAGGCGGGCGGTCAGGTAGGCCAGCCCCGGCATGCCGGGGGGATCGTCGCGGTCGCCGCCCCCCACCAGCAGCTGCACGACGGTGATCGGCTCATCCTCAACGCGCTGGGCGACCACCCGCAGGCCGTTGTCCAGCACAAACTCGTCTGGAGGCGGTCCCAGCCGCCAGGGGTCGGCAGCGGTTTCGGCGGCAGCCGGCCGCCACAGGGCCGACAGCATGGCCAGCAGCAGCAGCGTCCGCCGGCTCATGGTTTTCTCCCGCCCCCGCCGGCGGGAACCTTCGCCGCCAGCGGCGTGACCAGGACGGCCACCCATTTTTTGCCGCTGAGATAGCGGCTCGCGGCCCGGCGCAGGTCGGCCGAGCTGACTTTCTCCACGCTTTCCAGGAAGGAGCCCGAAACGGGCGTGCGATTCAGCAGCAGGAAGCGGGCGCTGGCCACGCTCAGGTTGAGCGCCGATTCGCGGAAGCTGGCGTTGCCGTACGCCATCTGGTTTTTGGCGCTCGCCAGGAAGTCGAGCATCCCGGCCCGCAGCCGCGGCGGCACGTCCTGCGGGGAAAAATGGAACGAGCCGACGCCGTTCAGGAAGGCGGCCAGCTCGCTCTTGGCGGCGCGGACGTTGCGCCGCTCCAGCGTCATGTGCAGCAGGGCCACGCCGCCGGCGCGCATGGGCAAATAATCCAAACGTACGCTGTCGGCCAGGGCGCGGCCGCCGCGCAGCACGCCGTTCAGCAGGGGATTCAGGCCGCCGCCCAGCAGGTGCGCCAGCAGGCTGAACGGCAGGCGCTGCGGATCGTTGAACGCCGGCGCGCGCCAGCCGACGAACAGGTGGCAGCCCTCGACGTCGAGCTCCACCTCGTCGTCGCGGCTTCGTTCCAGGCGTCCGGCCTCGGGCAGCTCGGCAGCCGCTGCCAGTCCGCGCCGCAGGGGAGACCAGTTCCGGCGCACCTCGGCCTCGATGTCAGCCAGGACGAAGTCGCCGACCACGGCTAGGGCGCAGCGCTCGGGGAGCAAGTGCGGCCGGCAGAAGTCCCGCAGCGCCTCGACGCTGGCGGCAGCCAGCGAGTCGCGCTCGCCGAAAACCGAGCGCCCGTACGGGTGGCCGGCGAACAGCCGCTCCAGGACCAGCAGCCGGCCCAGACCGGCCGGGTCATCGCGCCGCTGGCGCAGCTCCTCGGCGATGACGCGCTTCTCGGCCTCGAGGCGCGCGGTTTCCAGGCGCGGGGAAAAGACCGCCTGGCGCACCTGCTCCAGGGCCCAGGCGCTCTCGGCGGCCGGGCAGGAAACCTCGAAGGTCATCAGGTCGTGGTCGGTATGGGCGTTCTGCTCGACGCCGCGGCTGCGCAGGGCGGCCAGGCGCGCCTGGCTATCGGCTTCGGCGCCGTCGGCGAACAGCAGCATGTGCTCGAGCAGGTGGGCGTAGCCGCTGGTGCCCTCGGTTTCGTCCTTGACGCCCAGGTCGATGGCCAGGGCGATGCCGGCCAGCGGCAGGCCGCGCTTCTCCTGCAGCAGCACCTGCAGTCCGTTGTCCAGGAC
>CAYXCX010000025.1:4393-11215 GCA_964463405.1 uncultured Clostridia bacterium | reverse complement strand
GGCGAACAGTCCGGCGCCGGCGCAGGCCAGCAACGCCAGGATGCGGAGAGCCCTCATGGGGCCATTGTAGCAGAAGCGGGGCAAATGCGCATCCCGCCGCTTGCAGGCCGCTGGGGCCGTTGTGGTAGAATGGGCGCCAGGAGGAGGCATGAAGAAAACCTTTCTGCTGCTGTGCGCCCTGGCCGTGGCCCTGGCGCCGCTGCCGGCGGCGGTCACGGGCGGCCTCGACCTGGTCAGCCGCTATGTCTGGCGGGGATTCGACCTGCTCCCCGACGACCGTCCCGCCCTCCAGCCCTATGCCGACATCGCGCTGGGCGCAAGCGGTTTCCGCGTCGGCCTCTGGGGCAGTTTCGCCCTGGCCAGGTGGAGCGAGTACAAAGGGGCCAACGAGCTCGACCTGAGCCTGGCCTATGATTTCTCCATGCCCGAGGGCTGGGAGCTTACGGCCGGCGTCACCCTGTACGGCTACTGGTTCGCCGAGGACTTCCGCTTCGGCGACGCCACCTCCCCCGAGGTGTTCGCCACCTTGGCCTGGAGCGGCCTGCCGCTTTCGCCTGAGCTCTCGGTCTTCTACGACCTCAACCTGGGCAGCGGCCTGTACGCCAGCCTCGGCGCCGGCCACGAGTGGCCGCTGGGGGAAAGGGCGGCCCTGGAAGCGGGAGGGGCGGTTGGCTTCAACAGCCGGCAATACATCGACAAGTCGGGATTCTCCGATTTCTCCCTGTATGTCCGCGCCCCCCTGGCCCTGGGCCGGGCCGAGCTGACCCCGTCGCTCAACGTGATGGTTCCGCTCATGGACGACGTCAACGACGAGGTCGAGGTCTGGTTCGGCCTGGGAATCGCCCTGGGCGGAGGGGAATAGGGGCGGCCGGGGAAACGGGCGGCAGGGCGCGAGCCGCCCTCAGGCCTTGCGCTTGCGCTTCAGGGCCAGGTGGATGCCGAGGGCGTTCAGCGCCGCCGGGGTGACGCCGGGGATGCGCGCCGCTTCGCCCAGCGTGGCCGGCCGCGCCCTGGCCAGCTTCAGGCGGACCTCGCTCGACAGCCCCGCGACGCAAGCGTAGTCCAGGTCGCCGGGAAGGGGCGACGCCTGCAGCCGGTTCAGGCGCGCCACCTCCTGGCGCTGGATGGCCACGTAGCCCTCGTACTTGACGCTGGCCTCGATGTAGGCGGTGTCGCGGGAATCGAGCCTTTTCGGCAGCGCCCGCGCCGAGATCTCGCGCAAGCCGGCCAGGGTCGTTCCCGGGCGCTTCAGCAGGCGGGCCAGCGTTTCGCCCCCGGGGGCGCGCAGCGCCTCCAGCCGGGAGATCACCCGGCGGCAGCGCTCCAGGCGGCGCCGCTGGCGGTCGTGCTCGGCCTGCGACACCAGCCCCAGGCGCAGGGCGTGGCCGCCCAGGCGCTCGAAGGCGTTGTCCTCGCGCAGCTGCAGGCGGTACTCGGCGCGGGCGGTGAACAGGCGGTAGGGCTCGTCGACCCCCAGCCGGACGATGTCGTCGATCATGACCCCGATGTAGGCCTCGTGGCGCCCGAGCACGAAAGGCGGCTCGCCGCGGACACGCAGCACGGCGTTGACCCCGGCCAGCAGCCCCTGGCCGGCCGCCTCCTCGTAGCCCGAGGTGCCGTTCACCTGGCCGGCGAAGAACAGGTTGGCGACGGCGCGGCTCTCCAGGCCCGGCGTCAGCTGCGTGGGCTGGATGGCGTCGTACTCAATGGCGTAGGCCGGGCGCATCATCTGCGCCCGCTCCAGGCCGGGGATGGCGGCCAGGATCCGCCGCTGCACGTCGACCGGCAGGCTGGAGGAGAGGCCGTTGGCGTAGATCTCCTTGCCGCCCAGCCCCTCGGGCTCCAGGTACAGGTGGTGGCGCTCGCGCTCGGGAAATTTGACCACCTTGTCCTCGATGGAGGGGCAATAGCGCGGGCCGATCCCCTGGATCGTCCCCGAATACAAGGGCGAGCGGTGCAAGTTGTCGCGCACGATGCGGCCGACCTCGGGGGTGGTGTAGCCCAGGTGGCACAGCGCGCGGTTGCGCAGCGGCCGGCGGCTGCGACTGGAAAACGAGGGGGGCGGCTCGTCGCCCGGCTGGGGCGTGAAGCGGGCCCAGTCGATGCCGTCGGCGTGCAGGCGCATCGGCGTCCCGGTCTTCAGGCGCAGGACCGCAAAGCCCAGCTCGCGGATCGCGCGCGCCAGCTCCAGCGCCGGCGGCTCGTTGGCCCGGCCGGCGGCGGCCGTCGCCTCGCCGATGAAGATGCGGCCGCCCAGGAACGTCCCGGCGCAGAGCACCACGGCGTCGGCGTCCAGGACCTCGCCTTCGGCCAGGCGCACGCCGCAGGCGCGGCCGTTGCGCACCACGATTCCCTCGGCCAGCCCCTGGTACAGGACCAGGCTGGGGACGTTCTCCAGGAAACGCTTCAGATACAGGCGGTAGGCCGCCTTGTCGTTCTGGACCCTCGTGGCCTGCACCGCCGGCCCCTTGCTGCGGTTCAGCACCTTGAAGTGGATGCCGGTGGCGTCGGCGGCCAGGGCCATCACTCCGCCCAGGGCGTCGATCTCGCGCACCAGGTGCCCCTTGGCGATGCCGCCGATCGAAGGGTTGCACGACATCTGGGCGACGGTGTCCAGGTGCAGGGTCAGCAGCACGGCGTCGGCCCCCATGCGCGCTGCAGCGCAGGCCGCCTCGATGCCGGCGTGGCCGGCGCCGATGACCACGACCCTCATTTGCCGATGCAGAAGCGGGCAAAAACCCGCTGCAGCACGTCTTCGGCGCCGGTCTCGCCGGTGAGCTCGCCGAGCCGCGACAGTCCGCGGCGGATCTCTTCGGCGATGAGTTCCCAGGGGGGGGCGGCCGCGGCGCGCAAACGCCGCGCCTTCTCCAGGTGCCCGCGCAGTTCCTCCAGCAGCCCCTTCTGCCTGATGCTGCAGGCCAGGGCGTCGCCCGGGTCGGGAAGATCGCGGAGCAGCCCCTTCAGAAAGGCGGCCACCGCCTCCAGGTTCTCGCCGGTCCGGGCCGAGACCGGCTGCACCTGCTCGCCGGGAAACGCGGCGGCGACCGCGGCCGCCGCATCCTTTCCCGCCAGGTCGCACTTGTTGGCCAGCACCAGGCGCTTCTTTCCCGCCAGCCGCCGGTGGATCTCCAGGTCCTCCCCCGCAAGCGGCCGCGAGGCGTCGACCACCAGCAGCACGGCGTCGGCGGCTACGACAAGCTCCAGGCTGCGGCGCATCCCCTCCTGCTCCACGCCGTCGCCGGCCGCCGCGCGGAAGCCGGCGGCGTCGCTGAGGCGGAACGCCGTCCCGTCCAGGTGCAGGGTCTCCTCGATGGTGTCGCGCGTGGTGCCGGGCAGGTCGGAGACGATCGCCCGCTCGCGCAGCAGCAGGGCGTTGAACAGCGACGACTTGCCCACGTTGACCCGGCCGGCGATGGCCACGCGCGGGCCGCGGCCCAGGACCTCGGCGAAACGCGCGCCGGCCAGGATGGCCTCCAGCGCGGAGGCGGCGGCGGCCAATCCCCGGCCCGGCGCGGCGCCGTCCAAGCATTGGTCCTCGGCGAACTCGATGGCCGCCTCGACCGCAGCCGCCTCGGCCAGCAGCTTGTCGCGCAGCGCCGCCAGCGCCCGCGACAGCCGCCCCTCCAGGTTGCCGAACTGCATGAGCGCCGCGGCGCGGGAGCCGGCGCGCACCAGGTCGTTGACCGCCTCGGCGCGCGGCAGGTCCATCTTGCCGTTGCGGAAGGCGCGGCAGGTGAACTCGCCGGGGAGCGCCGAGCGGGCGCCCAGGCGTCGGGCCTGGGCCAGCGCCGCCTCGACCAGGAAGGGATTGCCGTGCAGCGAAACCTCGGCCATGTCCTCGCCGCTGTAGGAACGCGGGGCGCGGAACAGCACCGCCAGGCACTCGTCGACCGGGCAGCCCGCCTCGCGGAGAAGGCAGCGGTAACTGCGGCGGGGAACGATGCGCTCCGGCAGCGGCGCGACCAGTCCGCGCAGGACCTCCTCGCTGCGGCTGCCGGAGATGCGGATTACGGCGATGCCGGCGCGCCCCGGCGCCGTGGCCGGGGCGACGATCGTCTCCTCATCCATTCGCCTTTTTGCGGATGGTGATGACTTTGAGGAAGTTGTCGCCGTCGCTCTTGGACTCCAGGTCGGAGTACTTGTTGATGGTCATGTGGATGATGCGCCGCTCGAAGGGGTTCAGCTCCGGCAGCGCGACCGCCTTGCCGCTGCGCCGCACCTGGCGGGCGTAGCGGTGGGCCTGGGCGCTGAGATCGACCTCCTTTTTCTTGCGGTAGTTCTCGCACTCGCAATAGATCTTCTTGCCGATGGCATCGGCGAACAGGCGGTTGACCAGGTACTGCACGGCGTTGAGCAGGTTGCCGTTCTGGTAGAGCATCAGCTTGTAGTCGCCGCCGAAAAAGTTGACGCGCAGGAAGTCGTTCTTGGCCTCCAGCGTGAACTTCAGGTCGATCTTCATCTCTTCCAGCAGCAGGCGGACGAAGCCCTCCAGCCCCTGCTGCTCGCTGCCGTCGGAGCGCCAGGCCTCGATGTAGATCTCGCGCTGCTTGTGCCCGAAATACTTGGTCTTCTCGGTGATGATGCGGTACTTCAGCTTTTCCTCGGGAACGCCGAACTCGTCGGCGGCCCGCTGGATGGCTTCCTTGAGGGAATTGGCCATGAATTCCTTTGTCTCGCCCATGGCTATTTGGCTCCTTTTTTCCGCTTCAGCGCCTTGAACTCCCGCTCCTCATCCTTTTTTTGCTTGTAGATCTTCTCGTTGACGATGTGCTGCTGGCCGATCTGCAGCACGTTGGAGAAGCACCAGTAGAGGTTGAGGCCGCTGGGGAAGGAGGCGAACATGATGACGAAGATGAAGGGCATGACGAGCATCAGCTTCTTCTGCGTCGGGTCGCCGCTGGACGGGGTCATGCGCTGCAGGATCAGCTGCGTCACGCCCATGAGGATGGGCAGGACGTAATAGGCGTCCTTCTTCGACAGGTCGGTGATCCACAGCAGCCAGGGCTCGTGGCGCACGTTGATCGACACCGAGAGCAGGCGGAAAAACCCCCACAAGATGGGCAGCTGCAGCAGCAGCGGCAGGCAGCCGCCGGCCGGGTTGACCTTTTCCTGCTTGTAGAGGGCCATCATCTCCATGTTCATCAGCTTGCGCTGCTCCATGTCCTTGGTGTTCTTGTACTTTTTCTGGATGGCCTTGATCTTGGGCTGCAGGGCCTGCATCTTGGCCATGGAGACGCTGGAGGAGTAGGTCAGCGGGAACAGGACCAGCTTCAGGAACAGGGTGAAGAGGATGATGGCCCAGCCGTAGTTGGGCAGGAAGCCGTGGATGGCGGTGATGCCCTTCAGCATGATCTTGGCGATCGAGCCGAACCAGCCGTACTCAATGATTTTGTTCAGGTCGGGGAATTCGCCCTCGGCCGCGGCCAGCACTTTCTCGTCCTTGGGCCCGAGAAAGACGGCGGCCGGGTCGGTCATGATCATGTAGGCGTGAAGCTTGCCCTTGTCCTGCCCCTGCGGCTGGCGCAGGACCTGCCAGGAGAGCTGGGAGCGGTTGGCCGGCGCCGACTTGAGCACGGCGGCGAAATAGGTGGTCTCGAAGGCCGACCAGAAGTAGCCGGCGCCCATCTCGCCCGCGGCCTTCGCGTACGACTGCCCGGCCTGGAGCTGCGTTTTCTGCTTGGCGAAATCGAGCGACTGCAGCTTCTGGTTGGCATAGGCGGCGATCTTGAGGTTCATCATCATGGCCCGGTCGCGGCTGTCGTTGTTCTCCAGGTCGGGGCCGAAAGCCACCGGCAGGTCGGCCAGCGCCTTGCCGGCGAACTGGACCTGGAAGTCCAGGCCGATGACGTAGCGGTCGGGGCGGAAGCTGAACTTCTTGACGGCTTTCAGGCCCCGGGCGGCGTCGGCGTAGGCGAAGACGACCTCGGCGCCCTCGGCGCCCAGGGTGACGGCGGCGGGCCCGGCGGGGAGGAACAGCGCCTTGTTCAATTCGTCCAGCGGCTCCTTGGTGACCATGAAATAGAAGGGATAGAAGGCCTTGAAGTCCTTGGATCCCTTGGCCAGGCTTGAGACGAGGTCCATGGGCTTGCCGGCGTCGTCCTTGTATTTCTTCAGCACGAAGGAAACCAATCCGGCGCCGCGGTTGGTGAAGCGGGCCGTGAACAGGGGGCCGTCCACGGTGAGCAGTTCCTCGCCTGCGGCCGCCACGCTGTCGGTCACGGCCGGCAGGGCGGCCTGGGGCTCCACGGCCGCGGGTTGCGCCTGGCCGAGGATGGCGCCGATGTCGGCCGCGGCGGCGGCGGCTTCGGGCTGCGGCGCGGCGGCGCCGGGCTCGGCCGGAGCGCTCGTGGCGGCGGGAATGCCGGCTGCCGGGGCGGCGGGCTTGGGCACGAAGAAATATTGATAGGCCAGCAGGACCAGCACCGACAGAACGAAGGCCAGGATCAGCTTTTTGGTATCCATGTTGATTTCACCTCGGAGAATTCGGGGATGGGATCAAGGCCGCCGGCGTGGAAGGGATGGCACTTGAGCAGGCGGCGCAGCCCGAGCCAGGAGCCCCGCCAGGCCCCGAAGCGCTCGATGGCCTCGTAGGTGTAGCGGGAACAGGTGGGCAGGAAGCGGCAATGGCGGCCGAGCAGCGGCGCGAGGAGCAGCTGGTAGGCGCGGATCAGCAGCAGCAGGGCTTTTTTCATCTCAGCGCCGGCCGATGCGGGCCAGCGCGTCGAGGAACAGCCCCTCGACCTGGGCGGCGCTGCCGCGGTCGAAGGGCCTCTTGACGGAGACCCAGAGGTCGTGGGGCGGCTGAAGCAGGAATCCGTTCAG
>CAYXCX010000025.1:0-4383 GCA_964463405.1 uncultured Clostridia bacterium | reverse complement strand
ATTTTGCTAGTTCAGAGTTTTTTTCATAAAATCTATGTTGATTCAATAAGCGGGGTCGGTCATGAGTTATAATAAAATGATGAAAAAGAAGTTTATTGAGCGGATTCATCTTTCTCTTGATGTAATTGCGCCGGACCGAGTTGCCGATCTTGCGGTTAACCGAGACGGCGAAGCGGCTGGCCGGCCGGCCGTTCTTCAAAAAGTACAAAAAAAAATCGTTGCGCACCCGGGCGGCCCCCTTCAGCAGGCGGACGAACTCGCCCTCCTTCTTGAGGCGCTGGGAGTCGCTCAGGGTGAAGGCCATGGTCAGGCGGTCAGCTTCTTGCGGCCCTTCCTTCTGCGGCTGTTGATGACCGCGCGGCCGCCCTTGGTCTCCATGCGCGCCCGGAAGCCGTGAGTCTTCTTCCTTTTCAGGTTGTTGGGTTGAAACGTTCTTTTCACCGAAACACCTCTTCCTATGTTTGGAGTTAAGGGAATACTATATAGAAAAAAAGGGCCGTTGTCAAGAAAAACGGCCCGCAACAGGCCATTCCCTTTGCGGCGGCGATCGTCTATAATGGCGGCGGAGGTGCCCATGAAATACCCCGACATCCTGGAACGCTTTCTCGGCTACGTGCGCATCGACACGCAGTCCAGCGACGCGTCCGAGTCCTTCCCCTCGACCGCCAAGCAGCGCGACCTGGCAGAGAAGCTGAAGCCCGAGCTCGAGGCGCTGGGGCTGGAAGGCGTCCGGATCACCGAGTGGGGCTACGTGCTGGCCACGCTGCCCGGCAACCAGCCGCAGCCGGTGCCGACCATCGCCCTGATCGCCCACCTGGACACCTCGCCCGACGTCTCGGGCGCCGGCGTCGAGCCCCGCTTGCACCGCCGCTACAACGGCAAGGACCTGGTGATCTCGAAAGCCGACGGCGTCGTCCTGAAAGTGCGCGAGAACCCCTACCTGAAGAGGCAGGTCGGCAAGACGATCATCACCGCCTCGGGCAGGACGCTGCTGGGCGCCGACAACAAGGCGGGGATCGCCGAGATCATGGACGCCCTCACCTATCTGGTCCAGCATCCGCAGGCGCCGCGGCCGAACGTGCGCGTGGTCTTCACCCCCGACGAGGAGACCGGGCGCGGCGTCGAGCACCTCACCGTCGCCGAGATCGGCGCCGACTGCGGCTATACCGTCGACGGCGAAAAGCCCGGCGAGATCGAGGACGAGACTTTCTGCGCCGACTCGCTGGAAGTGCAGGTGCGCGGGATCAACGTCCACCCGGGCATGGCCAAGGGCAAGATGGTCAACGCCGTCAAGGTGGCCGCCCGCATCGTCGACCGCCTGCCCAGGCAGACCCTGTCTCCCGAAACCACGGCCAAGCGCGAGGGCTACGTCCACCCGCACCAGGTCTCCGGCAACGTCGAGGCGGCCAGCGTCAAGTTCCTCATCCGCGACTTCACGGTCGCCGGGCTGAAGGCCGCGGAAAAGAAGGTCGCGGCCATCGCCGGGAGGGTGACCGCCCAGTTTCCCGGCGCCGCCTGCGAGATCAAGGTGACCGAGTCCTACCGCAACATGAAGGTGGTGCTGGACAAGCACCCCGAGGTGCTGGCCAAGGCCGAGAAGGCGATTGCCCTGGCCGGGTTCAAGCCCAAGCGCGCCAGCATCCGCGGCGGGACCGACGGCGCCCGCCTCTGCTTCATGGGCCTGCCCACCCCCAACCTGTTCACCGGCGGCTTCAACTTCCACTCCAAGCAGGAGTGGATCGCCCTGGAGGACATGAAGAAGGCCTCCGAGGTCATCGTCCACCTGCTGCGCCTCTGGGCCACGGAATAGCCAGCCGGTAACTCCTCCCGCCTCCCCGCGTGTTGCAGGGAAAGAAACCAGGCCAGGAGGAGCCCATGAACAAGTTTTTCATTCTTGCCGCCGCCATGTGGCTGGCGGGGGCCAACACATACGCGCAAGTCCCCAGGCCGCCGCGGCCGCGACCGGAGGCCTGCTTCTGGGCCGGCATGCAGTTGGGATCCTACGGCGAGATGGCTGGCATGGAGCTCAGCCTTTCGGCGCAGCCGGCAAAGGGCGGCTACGGCTCGGTCTACTGGCTGGGGGCCAGCACCCCGTTCAGCGCCGGGGACCAGCTGACCGAGTTCGGATTCATGGCCGGCCCCTGCTCCCGCAGCCGCGGCGCTTTCGCCGGGGCGGCGATCGGCCTGGGAGTGGTGTCCGGCTGGTTCGGGGCCGCGCCCGGCAAAACGACGGCCTTCGGCGTGCCGTTCAAGGCCGAGGGATCGGTGATCCTCGGCGGCTTCCTGGCCCTGAACCTGCAGCTGCGGGGCTTCATCTGGAAGCAAACCTACGGCGGGATATCCCTGGGCCTGCAGCTTGGCAAGCTGCGCTGAGCTCCCGACTTCGCCCGCCGCCGGCATGTAATTTTTTCGCGACCTGCGCTACAATGGCGGCATCGACCCCGCGGAGGTGGGCTGGACACGCGGGCCGAGAGGTAGTTTTTTGCGCCGGGGCACGGCGTGCCGCGCCCCGGCAACCGTCAGAACAGCCCGCTGATGCTGCCCTGGGCGGCGATATCGCGGCTGTCGGCGGCGGGGGCCTTGGGCGGGCCGGCAAAGCCGGATCTCCCTAAAGGGAGCTGATGACCTCCTGGTTGTTGGTTTCCAGGCTCTCGGCAACGATTCCGCCGCTGTCGACGGTCACACGGATCAAGGGGTTGAGAACGTCCAAACCCGGGTTTTGCTGGTACCAAAAGCACGAGTCGGCCTGGGGCGCGGGCACAAGTTTCAGCGCAGCGCCGGCAGCCAGCCCCGGCACGGTATAGGTCTTCATGTGGACATAGGACAGGTTGGGCCCCGAGTTCTTTTCCAGCAGGACGGTGAACGGCACCGTGATGTCCTTGTTGCCGAAATTCTTTACGGTGACGCTGGCCGCGAAGACCTTGCAGCTGCGCCCCTGCGAGTCCACGTAGCTTTGCAGGTTCTGGCACTGGAAATAGGTCGGGATGAGGTCGGGCATGGCCTTTCCGCAGGTCAAGGTCATGGTCAAGCGGTTGTTGTCTTCGTTTTTTTCCTTCAGCGCGTTGTCGGCGTCCATCATGGCGGTCACCATCGTCGCCTCCGAGATCTTGATCCCCGGGTCGGCGCCCACGCCATGGGCGAAGACGGCGCCGGGGGCGAGGACGACATGGTTGAGGTCGCTGCGCTGGATCGAGCCTACGGAAACGGTCTCGCGCATCACCTTGTCGATCTTGATTGTCCCCTTGTTGATCCAGCGCACCCAGACCCGGCACTGCTCGTCCACGAAGATGTCGTCGATGGCGATGTCCACGACCAGGGGCTTCAGCGCAGAGGACGGAACGTTCTGCGCTTGAACATTTGTCTTTGTCGGCAAGTTTTTTTTCTTTTCGCCGAACACGAAGACGCAGCCGATCATGACGAAAGCGACAGATGAAAAAACAAGGGCTCCTTTTTTCATGCCTCCTCCTTTTGTCCACGTATAATATGATGGAAACGGAGAGATATCTCGCATGTTGTCGACCCAAAAGCATTTTCAGGAGCCATGGCGGAGCGTCTCCGGGAAGAACCCAGCGCTCAGAACAGGCCGCTGATGTCGCCGGCGGCGTCGATGTCGATGGTTTCTGCGGCCGGCTCCTTGGGCAGGCCGGGCATGAGCATGATCTCGCCGCAGACGGCGACCACGAAGCCGGCGCCGGCCGAGAGGAAGAGGCGGTCAACGTCGACGTCGAAGTTCTCGGGCCTGCCCAGGGCCTTGGGATCGTCGGAGAGCGAGTTGGGGGTCTTGGCGATGATGACGTGCAGCTTGTCGTAGCCCAGCTCGGTGAGCAGTTCGATGTCCTTGCGCGCCTGGCGGGTGTAGTTGATGCGGGCGGCGCCGTACATGCGCGTGGCGATGGTCTCGATCTTTTTCACGATGCTCCATTCCGGCGCATAGATGGGCGTGACCCTGGCCCCGCTGCGCGTGGCCTCCTCGACCGCCCGGGCCAGGTCCAGGCAACCCTCGCTGCCCTTGTTGAACGGGTCGCTGACAAAGGCCCTGACCTTGCGGGCGGCGGCATGGCGGACGGTGAGCTGGAGCTCCTCGGCGTCGTTGTCGGGGAAATAATTGATGGCCAGCAGCAGCGGCACGCCGAAGGCCTGCATGTTCTCGATGTGCTTGTCCAGGTTGTCGAAGCCCTTGACCAGCGCCTCGACATTCCTTTCGGCCAGGCCGTCCTTGCCGGCGCCGCCGTGGTACTTCAGGGCGCGCAGGGTGGTGACCAGCACCACGGCATCGACGTTGAACTTGCCCGCCTGGCAGACGAAATCCAGGAATTTCTCGCCGCCCAGCTCCGAGGCGAAACCGGCCTCGGTGACGGTGACCTGCGCCAGGGCGTGGGCCAG
>CAYXCX010000024.1:13388-13794 GCA_964463405.1 uncultured Clostridia bacterium | reverse complement strand
GTTCGAGGCGCCCCAGGCGCGCACCGTGCTGCTGGACGTCCAGGTGCAGGTGGGGCGCAACGGCCGGGTGACGCCGGTGGCTCTGCTCGGCCCGGTCGCCCTCGCCGGCAGCACCGTCACCCGGGCCACGCTGCACAACCAGGACTACATCGACATGCTGGAGCTGGGGCCGGGCGACCTGGTGGCCGTATCCAAGCGCGGCGACGTCATACCCGCCGTCGACGAGGTGCTGGAAAAGAGCGAGACGGATCCCTCCGTTTTCCGGCTTCCCGAGCTCTGCCCGTTCTGCGCTTCGCGCCTGGCCAGGGAGGGAGCGCACCATTTCTGCCGCAACGCCCTCTGCCCTAAGCGGCAGCGGCGGGCGCTGGCCTACTTTTGCGCCAGGGAGCAGATGGACATCGAGACC
>CAYXCX010000024.1:1152-13378 GCA_964463405.1 uncultured Clostridia bacterium | reverse complement strand
TGCGATGGCGGAAGCACATTTTGTGCATCGTGAACATCGAGACCCTGGGCGAGAAGACCATCGCCTTCCTGTACGAGAAGGGCTGGGTGCGCGCCATCCCCGACATCTACCGCTTCGACTATTCGCGCCTGGAGGGCGAGGAGGGGTTCCAGGAGAGGAAGGTCGCGCGCATCCGCCAAAGCGTCGAGAAAAGCAAGGAGCGGCCTTTCCGCCGCGTCCTGGCCGCGCTGGGCTTCGAGGGGCTGGCCGCCGCCGTCGCCCAGGCCCTGATCGACCACGGCTTCGCCGACATCGAGCGCATCCTGGAAGCGGCCGCCGGCGACGACTGGCAGGCGTTCGCCGCCGTCGAAGGGATCGGCGAAACCACGGCGCGCCAGCTGGTGGCCCACTTCCGCGACCCGGCCAACCTGGAGCTGATCCGCGAGCTGCGCGCCGCCGGGCTGCGCTTCCGCGAGGAGGGAGCGGCGCAACGCCTGGATGATTCCTTCGCCGGCCAGGTGTGGGCGATCACCGGCTCGTTCGCGGCGTTCAACCCCCGCTCGCAAGCCGCCGGCGAGATCCGCCGCCGCGGCGGCCGGGTGGCCGAGAGCGTCAGCGCCCGCACCACCCACCTGCTGGCCGGCGCCAATCCCGGCTCCAAGCTGGCCAGGGCGCGGGAGCTCAACGTGCCGGTGCTCAGCGAAAGCGAATTCCTGGAGCTGCTGAGGGGAAACATCTCGTCGTAAAAGGAGGCTGATCATGGAGGAACCCCTTTCCATGACCGTCGAGCTGGTCAACGACAAGGTGCGCTTCAGCGGCTCCACCCGCGGCCTGCCGCCGGTGAGCGCCGACTATTTCCCGCCGCTGGGCGAGGGGCAGGGCTACACCGGCCTGGAGCTGCTGCTGCTGAGCCTGGCCGCCTGCAGCGCCACCGCCGTGGTGCCGCTGCTGCGGCGGATGCGAAAAACCTTGGCCGGGCTGCGGGTCAACGCCTCCGGCGTGCGCCGCAGCGAGCATCCCACCTCGTTCACGCGCATCGACCTCGAGTTCCGCCTCGCTTCGCCCGACGCCGCGGCGGCCGACCTGGAGAAGGCCGTCGCCCTGGCCGAGGGGTCGATCTGCCCGGTCTGGGCCATGCTCAAGGGCAACTGCGAGATTTCCTGGAAGGGCGGCGTGACGCCGCCGGCAGCCTAAGCGAAACAGCTCAGCCCGCCGCTTGCGGCGGGACCTCCTCGCCGCGCAGCGAATGGGGCCCGGCGCCGGTGACGCGCACGCGGGTGAACCTGCCGAGCGGCGTGGCCGAGGGAAAATTCACCACCCGGCAACTTTCGGTGCGCCCGATCTTCTCGCCCTTTTTGCGCGGGTGGTTTTCGCTGACCAGAACTTCCACCGTGCTCCCGACCAGGGCCAGGTTGTTCTTCAGCTGGATCGCCGCCTGCCGCTCCTGCAGGGCCAGCAGCCGCTCCTTGGCCAGCGCCGCCGGCACGTCGCAGGCCCAGGCGGCGGCCCTGGTGCGCGGGCGCGGCGAGTAGACGAAGGAGAAGACCGACTCGTACTCCACCCGCTCGAGCAGCGACAGCGTCAGCGCGAAGTCGCGCCCGCTCTCGCCGGGGAAGCCGACGATGAAGTCCGAGCTGAACTTCATTTCCGGCATGGCGCGGCGGAAGGCGGAGACGATGGCCAGGTATTGCGACCGGCTGTAGGCGCGGTTCATGCGCCGCAGCAGGCGGGTCGAGCCCGACTGGGCCGGGAAATGGATGTGGCGGGCGAGGTTGCGGTTCGCGGCCATGACCTCCACCAGCTCCGGCTCGTGATAGCCGGGGTAGGAGGTGACGAAGCGGATCCAGGGCAGCGGCAGGCGGGCCAGGCGCCGCAGCAGCGCGGGGAAGCGCTCGCCGCCGGCGGGGTCGCGCCAGTGGTTGACGTTCTGGCCCAGCAGCACCACCTCCTGGTAGCCGGCGGCGGCCAGGGCCTCGGCCTCGGCCAGGATCGCCGCCAGCGGGCGGTGCTTTTCGCGGCCGCGGGTGAAGGGGACGATGCAGTAGGAGCAGAAGTTGTCGCAGCCCTCCATGATCGACAGGTAGGCGGTGACCGCGCTGTCGCGGGCGCCGGCCCCGGGCACCAGCTCCTGCCAGCGGCGGCTGAAGCCCAGGGCGGCCCCGGGGTAGCGGCCGGCGCGGATCTCGTCGACGATCTCGCCGATGCGCTGGAACTGGTGGGTGCCCAGCACGTAATCGGCGCGCGCCCCGCGGGCGAAGATCTTCCGCCCTTCGGCCTGGGCCACGCAGCCGGAGACGATCACCTTGCGCGGGCGGGGAAAACGGCCGGCGTAGGAGAAGATTTTCTCCTGCGCCCGGGCGCGCACGGCGCAGCTGTTGATGACGATCAGGTCGGCCGCAGACTCGGGGGCGGGGCGCAGCCCCTTGGCGAGCAGCAGGTGGCGGATCTTCTCCGAGTCGCTGACGTTCATCTGGCAGCCGAACGTCTTGATGAAGAAGGTCATTCGGCCGACCGGGTCAGCAGCAGCTCGGCGGCCTTCAGCACGTCGGCGTTGATGGCGCTGCCGGCCATCAGCCGGGCGATCTCGCCGACGCGCGCCTCGTTTTCCAGAACCGCGACCGAGCTGTAGGTGCGCTCACCGCGCACCTCCTTGCGGATGAGGAAGTGGCGGTCGGCAAAGCGGGCGATCTGCGGCAGGTGCGAGATGCAGATGACCTGGTTGCGGGCGGCGATCTGGCGCAGCTTTTCGCCGACGAACTCGGCGGTCTTACCGCCGATGCCCGAATCGATCTCGTCGAAGATGAAGGTGGCCCCGGCCTCGTCGCCGGCTACCGACTTGAGCACCAGCATCAGCCGCGACAGCTCGCCGCCCGAGGCGACGTCCTTCAGCTTGCCCGGCGGCTGGCCGGGGTTGGAGCTGAAGTAGAACTCGAGGCGGTCGGTGCCGCCTTCGGCCGCGTTGCCTTCGTCGGGGGCGATCTCATCGACCCGCACCTCGAAGCGCGCCTTGGCCATCTCCAGCTGGGCCAGTTCCTTGACCACCCGGGACGACAGCTTTTTCGCCGCCTGGCGCCGCGCCTGGCGCAGCGTCCCCATGGCGGCGCGGTAGTCGGCCAGGGCCTGGGCCATCTCGCCCTCGGCGTCGCCCAGGTCGACGTGCAGGTTGAGCAGGCCGTCGCGCTCGGCGCGCAGCTCCTCGGCCCGGCGCAGCAGGCCGTCGGCGTCGAGCTTGTGCTTGGCCTTCAGCCGCTCCAGGAGCGAGAGCCTGGCGGCGGTCTCGTTCAGCTCGTCCTCGCTGAACTCGACCTTGGCCGCCAGCGAGCTCAGCGTGGCCGAAATCTCCGGCAGCGCGCCGTAAAAGCGGTCGATCTCCTCCTTGAGCGGGGCGAAATCGGGGAACATCTCCTTCAGATACTCGGCGGCGGGCAGGGAGCGGGCCAGGATGCCGTAAACCGAATCGTCGTTCTGGTGCAGGTCGGCGACCAGGGCCTCGGCCCTGGCCAGGATGGTCTCGGCGGCGGAAAGGAGCCTGAGCCGCTCGCGCCAGGACTCCTCGTCGCCGGCCTTCAGGTCCAGGCGGTCGATCTCCTGCAGCTGGAAGCCCAGGTAGTCCAGGCGCTCGCGCGCCTGCTGCTGCCTGGCGCGCAGGTCGCGCAGCCTGGCCTGCAGGGCGCGCACGCGGCGGCAGGCCTCGGCCAGTTCCTCCAGCATCGCGCCGTTGCCGGCGAACTGGTCGAGATAGAGCTGGTGGTTGGCGGTGTTGAGCAGGAAGACGTGGTCCTTCTGGCCGTAGACGTTGAGCCGCGCCTCGGCCGCCTCCTGCACCCTGGCGAAGGGGACCGGCTCGCCGTCGCGGAAGGCCAGCGACTTGCCGCGGCTGACCTCGCGGCGCAGCACGGTCTCCTCGTCGCCGTCGGCGAAGAGCGCCTCGACCGTGAGCTTGTCGGCGCCGCCGCGGATCAGGCCGGCGGGGGCTTTCTTGCCGAGCAGCAGGGTGAGGGCATCGATGAGGATCGACTTGCCGGCCCCGGTCTCGCCGGTCAGGACGTTCAGGTTCGGGGAGAAGTCGAGCCCGACCTTCTCCACCACCGCCAGGTTCTCCACTTTCAAGTAGGAAAGCATGTTGTCGGCTTGTCGGCGCGTCCGCGGCCGCGCGGCGGCCCGGAAGGCACTCGTGCTCCTTGCCTGTGGCACTATACGGGAAAAACGGGGGGGATGTCAAATGGCCGGGCCGGGCCGAACGTGCTATACTGCGGCCATGAGCAAGCCGATGCTGCGCGCGCTGCTGACGGCGGCGGCGCTGATTCTCGCCCTCAACCTGCTGCTCTTCACCTACGCCCGTTTTGTCGTCCTGCCGTTGCTGGGCGCCCTGTTCCTGCTGGCCCTATGCGTCGGCCTGGGCGACGCGCTGGCCGGCCGGCTGCGCGTGGCCGGCGCCTCCCTGCCGGTCAAGGCCGGGCTGGGGCTGGCGGCGACGACGGCGGTCTTTTTCCTGCTTTGCTCCCTGCGCGCGCTGTCGGCTCCCGTACTGCTGGCCTATTACGCGCTCGCGCTCGCCGTCTTCGTCCGCCGCTTCCTGGCCGGCGGCGCGGCCGGCGAAAACCGCCGCCGGGCGCTGGAGTTCTTTTCCAGGCCCGTCGCCGAGTACGCCGTCTTCCTGCTGCCCCTGGTCTACGCCTGCCTGCCGCCGACCTTCTACGACTCGCTGGTCTACCATTTGGGGATCCCCAACCTGTACCTGCAGTGGGGGGGCTTCGTCCCCACCCCCCGCTTCGTCTTCGCCAACACGTTCATCTATTATGAAATCTCCCTCATCCCCGCCGTGTTCCTGGGCGACCTGGTCCCCCGCCTGTTCCATTTCCTGCTCGGGACGGTGTTCCTGCTGTCCGTGGCCGACGAGGCGGTTGCCGCCTGGGGGGCGAAGCGGCGCCTGGCCGTGCTGCTGGCGGCCGTCTCCATGCCCATGAGCCTCTTCCTCCTCGCCACCTGCAAGAACGACCTGGTCGGGGGCTGGTTCGTTTTCCTGGCCATTTCGCGCTTCCGCCGCGGCGACTGGAAGCTGGCCGCCGTCTTCTGGGGCTTCGCCGTCGGCGTCAAGTCTTTCAACCTGCTGCCCCTGGCGCTGTTTGCCCTGCTCGCCTTCCGGCCTTGGAAGCCGGGCCAGCTGCGCCGGCTGCTGCTGACCGGGGCGATCGTGATCCTGGTCCTCTCGCCGCTGCTGGCCAAGAACTGGCTCCTGGCCGGCAACCCGGTCTTCCCTTTCCTCCCCGGGGCGTTTCCCTCGGAGCACTGGGACGCCGGCCGCTATCGCGTCATGCAGGAGGACGTGGGCGCGGTGGCGCGCGCGCCGGCCGACCTGCTGCGCCTGCCCTACGACCTGTTCTTCTTCAACCACGGCTACGGCGGCCTGGCCGGCCCGCTGGCGCTGATCTTCCTGCCCTTGCTGCTCCTGGGGCCGGTCCGCGAAAAGCGCTGGCTGGCCTGGGCCCTGCTGCTGCTGGTTTGCGCTCCCTGGCTGACGGCCAGCATGCGCTTCGTCCATGTCGCCTTCGTGGTGCTGGCGGCGTTCGCCGCAATCGCCTGCGAGGCGGCGGCGTCGCGGCTTCTGCGCGCGGTTTTCTTCCTGGTTGTCTTCCTGAACTTCAGCCTGGGCTTCGCCATGCTCGAGAAGTTCTACCAGGGCCACGCCGCCTGGGGCGGGACCCTGGCCCCGGACGAGTACCGCGAGCGCTTCTTCCCGGCCTTCCCGGCCTTCGCCTATCTCAACCGCCGGGCGCCCGGGAACGCGAAAATCCTGCTGGTGGGCGAGGCGCGCAATTATTACCTGCGGGTTCCCTATCAGCTTTCCTCGGCGCTCGACCACGGCATCGCCGGCAAATACCTGAGCGGCAGCCGCTCGGCCCGCGAATTCCTCGCCGCCCTGCGCCGGGACGGGTTCACCCACCTGCTGGTCAATTCCAGCGAGCTCGAGCGCCTCAGGAGGCGCTACCGCATCCTGGGGGAGGAAGAGGAGGCGCGGCTGCGCTCCTTCCTGGGCGAGCTGACGCCGCTGTTTCAGCGCGGGGCTCTGGCCGTCTACCGCTGCGACTGAGGGGCGCGTGCCCGGCGCGGGGCCTCTAGCCGGCGATGGCGACGGCGATCAGGCTCTGGCCGATGGGCGGGCGCAGCAGCCCGGACTCGAGCGCGTGCTGGGCCGGGAACAGCACGCGGTCAAACAGGCGCAGGGCGAAAGGGGAGAAGGCGCGCCGCCGCAGCAGGCGGAAATTCCACCACCAGGCGAAGTAGCCCGCGAAATTGAAATAGTCCAGGCGCTCCACCCGGAAGCCGGCCCGGCGCAGCCTGTCCCGCAGTTCGGGCCGGCGGTAGCGGCGCCGGTGGCCGAAATCCCGGTCGATGACGGCGAAGATTTCGGGGCGCGCCGGGACGAACAGGCAGAGCGCGCCGCGGCGCGGCGCCAGGCGCTGGCGGTAGGCGGCGAGTTCCGCCCCGTCCTCGGCGACGTGCTCGAGGACGTTGACGCTGACCAGGGCGTCGAAAGCCTCGGCGGCGGGCACGGCGGCGATCGTTCCCTCGACGAGATCGAGGCCGGGGAAGCGCTGCCGCAGCCGGGCGGCGCATGCCGCCTCGGGCTCGACGACCCGCAGGCGCTCGATCGCCGGCTCAGCCAGCAGCAGCCCGGTGACCTGGCCCACGCCGCCGCCGACTTCCAGGACCCGGCCGCGCAGGCGCGGGCGGAACTCGCGGATCAGGGCCGCGCGGTAGTTCCGCGCCGTTTCCAGGGCCGCGAATTCGTAGCCGCAAGCCGGCGGCGCCGCAAATCCCTGGCTCATCGCCGCGGGAACAGGTTGTAGCGCAGGATGCACCAGATGGCGTGGAAGCCGTCGCGCCAGCCGATCTTCTTGCCCTCGGCGTAGGTGCGGCCGTAGTACGAGATGGGCACTTCGTAGATGCGCAGGTGCAGGTGGGCCAGCCTGGCCGTGACCTCGGGCTCGAAGCCGAAGCGGTCCTCGCGCAGGGGGAGGGACTGGATGATCTCGCGGCGGAACGCCTTGTAGCAGGTCTCCATGTCGGTGAGGTTGATGTTGGTGGCCATGTTCGACAGGAAGGTCAGGAAGCGGTTGCCCAGCGAGTGCCAGAAGTACAGCACGCGCTGCGCCAGCGCGCCCTTGAAGCGCGAGCCGTAGACGACGTCGGCGCGGCCCGACAGCAGCGGGGCCAGCAGCAGGTGGTATTCGCCGGGGTCGTATTCCAGGTCGGCGTCCTGGACGAGGACATAGGGGGCGGTGGCTGCGGCGAAACCGCGCCGCAGCGCCGCGCCCTTGCCGCGGTTGGTCTCCTGCAGCAGCAGGCGGACGCGGGGCTCGCCGGCCGCCAGGCGCGCCAGGATGTCGCGCGAGCCGTCGCCGGAGCCGTCGTCGACGACGATCACCTCGCGCACCGGCCGCTGGGCCAGGACGGCGGCCAGGGCCGGCCCGACCGTGGCCGCCTCGTTGTAGACGGGCATCACCACCGACAGGCAGGGGGCGATGTCGTCGTTCGTCTCGATGCGCTCCATGGCCCCGATTGTAGCGGCGGCGGGGAAAAAACACAAGCCCGGCTAGGGGGCGGCGAACACCACGCGGTAAAGCCGGCGGCCGCCGGGCAGGGGCGCCAGGGGCACGAAGCGGCAGCGGGCGGCGAAGCGGGAACGGTCCCCGGCGCTCACGCCGTGGAAATCGAGCAGGTCGGACAGCGCCGCCCCCGGGACCGCGATTTCGTCGAGGGCGAAAATCGGGATGCCGGCGGCGTCCCGCCGGGCCAGCTCGCTGACGATGTCGGCAAGGGAACGGCCCCGGCCCAGCAGCCAGTCGAGGATTACGACCTGGCGGCCGGCGAAATAGGGGATGTAGATCTTCCCGTAGCCGTAGCCGGAAAAGCGGCCGCTGATCAGGACCTGGGCCGCGGCCGGGGTGGCGCGGCCGATGGCCGCGGCGGTCTGGTGGTCGACGTTGCGGCCGGCCTCGCTCTGCGGCCCGATGCCGCGCGCCAGGTTGAGCCCTAGCAGGGAGGCGGCCAGCAGCGCGGCCAGCGCCGGGACGGCCGGGCTGCGCAAGCGGGACAGGGCGCAGACGGCCGCGAGGATGAGGGGAACGACGGCCTGGATCTTGAACTCGATGTTCGCCGGCTCCCACCAGGTGAAGAAAAGGAAACAGGCCAGCGCCCAGAGGAGGAACAAGCGGCGGGCCGGCCTCAGGACCGGATCGCCGCCGCGGCCGCCCGCCAGCAGGAGCAGGCCGGCCAGGGCGGCGGCGGCGACCCACGGCGCCCAGCCGCCTCCGGCCGCCAGCGCCGTCTTGAGCGAGGCCAGGGAAGACAGGAGCGAGGCGCCGGAGAGGGGGCGGGCGAAGGCGTGGGCGTAGCCGCTGTAGGGATCGATGCCGGAGGCCCCGGCGTGCAGGATTTGCAGGAGCGGCTTGCCGGCCAGGAGCGAGTAGCCGCCGAAGAGGGAGAGCGCCGCGGCGGCGTAAACGGCGACGAAGGCCAGGATCCTTTTCCAGGAGAGGCGCTGGACCAAGAGGAACAGCAGCGCCGCGGCGAACGGCAGCACGTTGGTCAGGTGGAAGGCGGCGGCGGCAACCAGGCAGAGCGCCGCCCCGGCCAGCGCCCGGAACCGGGCGCCGCCGGCGAGCAGCAGGAACATGCCGGCGGCGGTGAAGAAAAACCCCGGCAGGTGCACCTCGGCGTCGACGGCGTACAGCCAGAAGGCGTGGGAAAACGCCACCAGGGCGACGCCGGCCAGGCGCAGGGCCAGGTCGACCTTCAGCTTCTTCAGCAGCCTTTCGATCAGGACCAGGGCGGCGGCGGCGAAGAAGAGGGAGATCATCTGCAGGTGGAAGAATTCCAGGACCTGGTACCGCCCCAGGGCTTGCAGCGAGCGGTAGAGCGCATAGCTCAAGGGGAAATAGGCCAGGTGGTGGAACTGGGTCACGGCCAGCACGTCGCCCCTGGCCAGGGCGTAGCGCAGCATGTGGCTGAAGACGGTGCCGTCGAAGCTGTAGCTGACCGGCAGGAAGGAGAAATAGAGCAGGGCGATGGCCAGGATGAGAAGGGACGCAGCCAGGGCGTCGCGCACGCCGGTTCGACCGATCTTGGCCATGGGGCCATTGTAAGGGAAAGGGGGGGAATAGTACAATCAACCCATGAAACCCCCTGCCGTTCCCCGCACGCGGGCAGGCCGCGAGATCGCCCACGGCGCCCGGCTGGCCACCCAGGACACCGAGCTTGCCTGGGGCTGGGGCTCGCCCGCCGGCAGGCGGCGGGCCGAGCGCCGCGCCGCCCTGATCGCCGGCCGCGCCGGGCTGGGCCCTGGCATCCACGCCCTGGAAATCGGCTGCGGCACCGGCCTGTTCACCGCGCGCTTCGCCGCGACCGGGGCGCGCATCGATGCCGTCGACATCTCGCCCGACCTGCTCGACCGGGCCCGCGCCCGCGGGCTGCCGGCGGAGCGGGTCCGCTTCATCCAGGCCGCCTTCGAGGAGTGCCTGGACCTGGGGCCGTTCGACGCCGTGATCGGCTCGTCGGTCCTGCACCACCTGGAGGTCGTCCCGGCCTGCGCCGCGATCCTGCGCCTGCTCAAGCCCGGCGGCTCCATGGCCTTTGCCGAGCCCAACCTGCTGAACCCGCAGGTGTTCGCCGAGAGGAGGTTCCGCCACTTTTTCCCAGGCGTATCACCCGACGAGACGGCGTTCGTCCGCCGCCGGCTGCAGGGCATTCTGCTGCGGGCGGGGTTCGCCGGCATCGCCATCGTCCCCTTCGACTGGCTGCACCCGGCCACGCCGCAGCGGCTCATGCCGCTGGTCGCGGCCGCGGGCCGCGTGCTGGAAGCCGTCCCGTTGCTGCGCGAGTTTTCCGGTTCGCTGCTGATTTCCGCCCGCCGGCCCCCGGCAACCCCAGCCGGGCCTAGATGAACTTGACGCGGCCGGCGGCCACGGCGACCATCTTCAGCAGCAGCCAGCCGTGGCGCCAGCGCTGGATGTTGGTCTTGCCGTAGACCCGCTCGCGGTAGCGGACCGGCAGGTCGACGATCTTCAAGTTGAGCTTGGCCGCCCCGAAGATCAGGTCGAAATCGCCGAACGGGTCGAAATCGCCGAAATAGGCGCGGTTCTCCCTGATCAGCCGGTAGTGCTCGCGGCTCAGCGCCTTGGTCCCGCCCAGGGTGTCCTTGATCGTCTGGCCGAGGAGGGCCGAGAAGGCGAAGCTGAAGAACTTGTTGCCCAGGAAATTCAGGAAGCGCATGGCCTGCCTTTCCATGGGATAGACCAGGCGCACGCTGTTGACCAGCTCGCCTTTTCCCGAGGCCAGCGCCTGGTAAAAGCGGGGCAGGTCTTCGGGGGGGACGGTCAGGTCGGCGTCCAGGATCATCAGCAGGTCGCCCCGGGCTTTCTCGCAGCCCAGGCAGACGGCGTCCCCCTTGCCGGTCCCAGCCTGGCGCAGCAGCTGGCAGCGCCGCTGCGGGTGGCGGGCGATTGCGTCGGCGATGGCCGCGAAGGTGCCGTCGTGCGAATGGCCCTCGACGAAGACCAGCTCGGTCCATTCGCCCATTTCCGGCACGCGGGCGAAAATCGCGTCGATGTTGCCCGCCTCGTTGCGCGCCGGCACGATGACCGACACCGTGCGCCCCCCCGGCGCGGGGTGTGCGCCGGGCCTGACCCTGGCGACCATGAAGTTGGCCAGCGCCAGCAGGCGCAGCGGCCAGAGCCGGGCCAGGAAGCGGTTGGCCAGGGCCGAAAGCAGGGGCAGGTAGACCGGCAGCAGCAGTTCCATCCAGTGGCGGACCGGCTCCAGGCCCGCCAGGTCCAGCAGGTTGCGCATGTCGCCGGGGGTCAGCCAGTTCTGCTCCAGGTTCGGCCGGGCCAGGCGCAGCGCCTGCGCCAGGCTCAGCGGCGGCTCCCAGACGCGGCTGTAAAAGTTGAACACGAAACGGGCGCCGGGGGCGGCGTGGCGGCGGGCCGTCTCCAGAGCCTGCTGCACGTCCCAGAGGTCGTTGACCAGGTCGGAGAAGATGATGACGTCGAAGGCGCGCCCCAGCTCCAGTCCGGCGGCGTCGGCGCAAACGAAGTCCAGCCCGGGATGGCGGGCCTGGGCTTCGGCGATCATGGCCGGGGAGAGGTCGACGCCGACTCCCTGGCCGGGCCTCAGGCCGGCCAGCAGGTCGCCGAAGCCGCAGCCGAGCTCCAGGACCCGCGAGCCAGGGGGGACCAGGAAGCGATAGACGCGCAGCAGCCGCCGCTGGTAGTATCCGCCCAGCCCTTTTCGCTTGCGCCAGCGGCGGGCCACGGCGTCCCAGTGGGCCGCCCGGCGGGCGTTGTAGTCATCGCGCTTCATGGTTTGGCGCCGGCCGCGGCCGGCGCGGCGCGCAGTGCCTGCATTGCCCGGTGATATTGCCGGTTGTGCGGCTCCAGGCGCAGCGCCTCGCGCAGGTGGCGTTCCGCCTCGGCCCGGCGGCCCAGGGCGGCGAACTGCTCGGCCATGACGGCGTGGATCCGCGCGTCGGCCCGGATGGCGAGAAGGCGCCGGCCGGCCTCGATCACCCGCAGCCGGCCGGCGGCGCCTTGACGGTCGATCGCCATGCGGGCGAACAGCCCCAGGTACCCGGGATCGCGCAGCAGGGATTGGAAAAAGTCGCCGGCCGCCTCGGCCTCCCGGCCGCGCTGCAGCTGCAGCAGCCCGCGGTTCCAGAAAAAACTGGCGTGGGGCAGGAGGGTGATCGCCCGGCTATAGTCCTCGTGCGCCTCGGACAGCCGGTTCACCGCCTTCAGGGCCGAGGCGCGGTTGTGGAAGGCGAGAGGGATCACCGGGTACTTGGCGATCACGTCGTTCCACAGCGACAGGCTGTCCTTCCAGACTCGGCAGCGCTGGAAGCTGATCGCGGCCAGCAGAGCCAGGGCGCACGCCAGCAGGGCCGCCCAGGCCGTGGCGGCGCCCGGCCGGCGCTTCAGCCCGGCGCCGATTCGCCAGGCGCAGAGCGCCAGCACATGGGACAGGCCCACGGCCGGCAGGTAGGAGTAGCGGTTGGCGGCCGGGAAAAAATTCCAGATCACGGCGAACGTCGGCAGCAGAGCGATCAGGAAGAACCCCCAGCCCCAGAGCCAGTCGCGTCGCATGCGGCGCAGCAGGAAAAAAGTGGCCGCCAGCAGCGCCGCGGCCAGCAGCAGCCCGGGCCAGGGCGAGGGCACGGGCGTTGGCGGTGGCGCTGGCGCGCAACCTC
>CAYXCX010000024.1:0-1142 GCA_964463405.1 uncultured Clostridia bacterium | reverse complement strand
GCGCATGTCGGTCGGGTAATGCGCCGAAAGGCGCGCGGGCCAGAGTGTCTTCTGCAGGTAGAAGGGGACCAGGCGCAGGGAATTGCCGGCCATGACCGCGGCGTCGCCGCCGGCGAAGCGCGTCGAATGGGCCTGGACGCCGATCCAGCCGCCGGCGCCGTACAGCAGCAGGATGACGGCGAAGGGAATCTTTTCCAGCCAGCGCCGGCGGCCGACGCGCTTCTCGAGCCGCCAGTCCATGAGCAGCAGCAGCGCCGGCAGGACCAGGGCGCTCATCTTGGCCAGCACGGCGGCGGCGAACAGCAGCAGCGCGGCCAGGTAGGCGCGGCCGGAATCATCTTTCAGGAAGCGGCGGTAGGCGAGCAGGGCCAGCAGCAGGAACAAGGTGGACAGCAGGTCCTTGCGCTCCGTGACCCAGGCCACGCTTTCCACGCGCAGCGGGTGCAGGGCGAAAAGCAGGCTGGCCAGCAGCGCCGCCGCCCGCGGGGCGGCCAGGGCGCGGATCAGGAAAAACGCCAGCAGGGCGTTGCCCAGGTGCAGCAGCAGGTTGACCGCGTGATAGCCCAGCGGCTCCAGCCCCCACAGCCAGTACTCGATGGCGAAGGAGAGGGTGACCAGCGGGTTGAACAGCGTATGGGGCGGTGTGGTGGTAAAGATGCGCAGCAGGTTGGCGGGCGCGAGGGAGCGCACCAGCGGGTTGTCGGTCAGGTAGGCGTTGTCGTCGAAGTTGGTGAAGCCGTTGGCCAGCGCCGGGGCGAAGGCGGCGGCCACGGCCACGGCGATGAGCAGGCAAGAAAGAAACTCTTTTCCCCGCAGTGCCGCCGCGATCCTCATGAACCCGATTTAAGCATACTGCCGGGGGGCAGTCAATCGCGGCCCGGCGCCGGGGGCAGCCGCACGCCGATCCAGGCGGCGCGCTCGCGCAGCGCCGGCTGGGCCGGCTGCAGCCGCAGCGAGAGACGGTAGAAGGACAGGGCCTGCTCGGCCCGGTGCAGGTCGAACAGGAGGTTGCCCAGGCTGTTGAGCACGCGGAAGTCGCCGCGCTGCTCCCGGGCCAGGCGGCCGATCCTCTCCTGCCCCTCCTGCTCGCGGCCGGCCAGCAGGGCCAGGCGGGCCGACTGCAGCCTGGCGGCGATGTCGGG
>CAYXCX010000023.1:5118-14046 GCA_964463405.1 uncultured Clostridia bacterium | reverse complement strand
GTGACCAAGAGCGAAGTGGAGCAGTGGCTCAAGATCTTCAGTGACAAGTGACCGCGCCGGCCCCGTCGCCCTGAGCCGCGGCGGGCCCGGGGCGTCAGAGGATGTGGCACTCCATGGCCTTCATCACCGCCTGGGTACGGGTCTTGACCGCCATCTTGCGGAAGATGTTGTGGGTGTGGGTCTTGACCGTCTTCTCGCTCAGGAACAGCTTCTCGCTGATGGCCAGGTTGGAGAGCCCGGAGGCCAGCGCCTTGAGGATCTCGATCTCGCGGTTGGTGAGCCCGAAGTCGTTCTCCGGCTTCTTGTAGGCCAGATCGGGGTGGGTGTCCTCCAGCAGTTCGCTCAGCAGCTTGTCGGACAGCTCGCGGCTGACCCAGACCTGGCCGGCCATGATGCAGTCCAGCGCCTTGCGCAGCACCGACTTGCCGATGTTGGCCGGCAGAAAGCCCTTGACGCCGCGGCGCAGCAGCTCCTTCTTGCGCTCGTCGTCGCAGGCGCAGTTGATGATCACCGGCCGGGCGTTGGGAAAGACAAGCTTGAGCTGGGCGAAGAAGGCTTCGCTGTCCTTGAGAAAGGGCTCGTTGCAGGAGGAGCAGACCAGCAGCACCGCCACGTCCAGGTTGAAGTCGTTCTTGCGGATGTAGTCGAAGGAGTGGTAGGTGTGCAGCAGGCCGTACTGGGGGTTCTCGCGGCAGAAGCCCTCCAGCCCCTCCTTGACCAGCTGGTGGTGGCCGACCAGCACGACGTTGGTGCGCGCCTTGCCGCCGGCGCGCTTCTTGGCGATCTCCTGGGCGCGCTCCTCGACCGCGGCGCGCAGCTTGCGCAGGATGAGGTCGTTCTCGGTCGACTTGGAGATGTAGTCGAAGATGCCGATCTTCATGGCGTCGATGGCGCTCTCGTAGCTGGGGTAGCCGGTGATGACCAGGATGCGCAGGAAGGCGTCCAGCGCCTTCAGCGTCCGGGCCAGGTGCAGGCCGTCCTCGTTCTTGAGGTGCAGGTCGACCAGGCAGGCGTCGATCTCGTGCTGGCGGATCGCCGCCTGGGCCGCGGCCGAGTCGCAGGCGGTGTAGACGCGGAAGCCCTCGTTTTTGAGCCAGATCTGCAGGCTCTTCTGCACCGTGGGGTCGTCGTCGACAATCAGCAGCCCCGGCTTATCCGCCATGTTCGCCCGCTCCCCGCCGCGGCAGGAAAACGACCAGGTGGGCGCCGCCGCCGGCGCCGTCCAGGGCCGGGGCCTCGCCGCCCAGGGTCATGCTGCCGCCGTGGCGCTTGACGATGTGGTAGGAGATGTACAGCCCCAGGCCGGCCCCCTTGGCGTCCTTGGAGGTGTTGAAGGGCTCGAAGATCTTGCGGCGGATCGCCTCGGGGAAGCCGGGGCCGTTGTCGCGCACGCGGACGGCGTAGCCGTCGCCGCTTTCCTCCACGCGCAGCAGGACCTCGCCGCGCTTGTCCATGGCCTCGCTGGCGTTGACGACCAGGTTCATGAACACCTGCTGCAGGCTGTCGGCGTTGCACAGGATGGGGCGCTTCTGCCGCGGCCCCTCCCAGCGCAGCGCCGTGCGCCCCAGCTGCTTGCTCAGCTTCAGCACCTGGCAGGCGGTGTGCAGGATCTCCTCCAGGTCGGCCTCCTGGAAGGACTCCAGGTTGACCTTGCCGTGGTCCAGCAGCTTGCGGGTGATCTTGCGCACGCGGGCGATCTCCTTCTCGGCCAGGGGCAGGACCTCGCCGACGTCGCCGCCGGCGTCCTTGAGCCGCCCCTTGATGACGGCGATGGAGTTGGCGATGGCGAACAGGGGGTTGTTCACCTCGTGGGCGATGTTGGCCGCCAGGCGGCCGGTGGCGGCCAGCTTCTCGGTCAGCACCAGCCGCTCCTCCATGTCGCGGCGGCGCACGCTCTCGCGCTCCAGCCGCTCCAGCATCTTGTTGATGTTCTGGCTCAGCTGGGCGATCTCGTCGCGGCGGTCCTCGGGGACGCGGATGGAAAGATCGGCGAAGCTGGCGATGTCAGTGGTGCGGCGCGAGATGTCGCGCAGGCGCCGCAGCAGCAGGCGGTCGACGAACTGGAACAGCAGCAGCCCCAGCAGCAGGGTGCTCAGCAGCAGCGCGGCCAGGAAGGTGAGCGCGGCGCGTTCCTGCAGCCGGAACAGGGCCGTGTCGGCGTTGACGCGCACGACGATGACCGGGGCGCCGTCGGGGTCGGCGTAGGAGGTGTAGACGAGCAGCCGCCCGTCCTGCTCGCGGCGCAGGAAGCCGTCATGGAACAGGCGGCGCGCCGCGTCCCGCCCCGCTTCGGCGGCCGCCTGCTCGGGCGAGAGCAGCGCCGTCGACTCCTGGACCGCCGCCGCGATGCGCTCGTTGAAGTCGCGGTTGAGCAGGCGCCCCATGACCACCCGGCCGTTCATCGGCCCGCTGGCGTCGGAGTGGCGGATGGGCGACGACACCAGGATCAGCGGCCCGTGCTCGGAGTCCAGGAAAAAAACGGTCGTGCGCGGGCTGGCGAAGCCGGCGTAAAGCTTCTGCCAGAAGCCGGCGTTGCGGGGATGGCCGGGGTCGAAGCGGATCGGGCGGTTGCGCAGCCGGTCATAGCCCTCGTGGTAGATCGTCTTCTGCACGCGGTTCATCACCAGGATGACGTTGATGTCGTACTCGGGGATCACCGCCGCCGGCATGGACTGCGACTCGAACTCGCGCGTGGGACGCGAGGCGTACTCGTACATCGCGTCCCAGGCCGACCAGTCGTAGCAGATGGCGGTGATGCGCCGCTTCTCGTTCTCCACCATCTGCCGTACCCGCGAGGCCATCTTTTCGATCATGATGTGCTTCTGCTCCAGGCTGGAGGTGTGCAGGGTCAGCCGGTTCAGCGCCACGTAGGCCAGGGAAAGGACCAGGCCGGCCGCGACCAGGAACAGGGCCAGTTTCGGCTTCAGGGACATCATGCAAATTATAGTGATTTTGAACAAATATACAACTTTCGTTGTATGAATTTTGTAAACAAAATACAACCTGATTTAATTATTTTAGCCGATTGTTCTAGGGGGCCGGTTGGAGTCAAATTCAACTAATGAAAATTGTGATTAATTCGCAATGGTTTTCCTATTTGGGTCTATTCCCAAAAAAATCTTTTTAAGGAGATGTCAATGAAAAGGACAAAGAAGTGGATTCTCGCCTCCTGCCTGGCGGCCCTGCTCGCCGCTTTCCTGCTGGTGCCAGCCCTGCAGAGCACCGACACCGAGCTGCGCCTGGCCGACGACGCGGTGGCCAAGCGGGCGGCCCTGGACAGGGAGCTGGCCGAGATGCGCGCCGAGATGAAGGCCAACGGCTGGGATTTCCAGATCGGCCCCAACCCGGCCATGCAGTACACCATCGAGCAGTTGTGCAACTTCAAGCCCGAGCTGAAGCCCTTCGATTCCAAGGGCTATGAGCCGGGCGAGGGCTACGCCCTGCCGGCCGCGACTCTGCCCTCGGCGTTCATGGGCGTCTCCTCCTCGATCAAGAACCAGGCCAGCTGCGGCTCCTGCTGGGCCTTCTCCACCATCGCCGGCCTGGAGGCGGCCATCATGTGGAAGGGCGGCCCGGAGTACGACCTGTCCGAGCAGCACCTGGTCTCCTGCAACCCCTGGAGCTGGGGCTGCAGCGGCGGCTTCTTTGCCTTCGACATGATCGACGCCGGCAATCCCTATTACCCCGGCGCCATGCCCGAGGCCTGCTTTCCTTATACTGCCCTCGATTCGGCCTGCTCGTATTGCGCCGCGCCCACCTGGTATACGGCTGCCAACTGGGCCTACATCGCCACCAGCAGCACCGTGCCCACGGTCGATGCCATCAAGACGGCCATCTACACCCACGGTTCTGTTTCGGCCGCCATCTATGTCGAGCGCTACTTTCAGGCCTATACTGGCGGCGTTATGACCTCCTGCAAAAAGAAGGTCAGCTCGGTCAACCACGCCATCATCCTCTGCGGCTGGGACGACGCCAAGGGCGCCTGGCGGCTGAAGAACTCCTGGGGCACCGGCTGGGGCGAGGCCGGCTACATGTGGATCAAGTACGGCTGCAACCGCGTGGGGCACGGCGCCTGCTATTGCACCTACTGAGGAGCTGAACGGACCGGGTTTTCAATCCTGTCGGCACGTTGAGCCCGCCCCGCCTGGGGCGGGCTTTTTTTTGCCTGTTGCCGGGACGATGCCGGGGTTGCAATAAAGTTTTTTATCCCTTATGATGGGCGCATCACGCCAACAGGAGGTTTGTCATGGAAGAAAAGACCTATATCCCGGCCGACGTCCCCAGCGGGGCGGTCAACGAATACCTGAGCAATTACGACGAGATCACCCTGGGTTCGGGGCGGCTGATGCTGTTCGCCGGCGACCAGAAGATCGAGCACCTGAACGACGACTTCTACGGCGAGGGGATCGCTGCCGACGACGCCGACCCCGAGCACCTGTTCCGCATCGCCAACCAGGCCGAGATCGGCGTCTTCGCCACCCAGATGGGCCTGGTCTCGCTTTACGGCAACGACTACCCCGACATCCCCTACCTGATCAAGCTCAACTCCAAGACCAACCTGGTCAAGACGGCGCAGCAGGACCCGCTGTCGGCGCAGATGCTCGACGTGCGCCAGGTGGTCGAGTTCAAGAAGAACAGCGGCCTGAACATCCTGGGCGTCGGCTACACCGTCTACTTGGGCAGTGAGCACGAGACGCTTATGATCCGCGAGGCGGCGCAGGCGGTGCGCTGGGCCCACCACCACGGGCTGATCACGGTGCTGTGGATCTACCCGCGCGGCAAGGCGGTCAAGGACGAGAAGGCGCCCGAGCTGATCGCCGGCGCCACCGGCGTCGCCGCCTGCCTGGGCACCGACTTCGTCAAGGTCAACTACCCCAAGAAGGAGGGGCAGAAGCCGGCCGAGATCTTCAAGCAGGCGGTCAGGGCGGCGGGGCGGACCAAGGTGGTCTGCGCCGGCGGCTCGAGCATGGACCCGCAGGGCTTCCTGCAGCAGCTGCACGACCAGATCTTCATCTCCGGCGCCATGGGCAACGCCACCGGCCGCAACATCCACCAGAAGCCGCTCGACGAGGCGGTGCGCCTGGCCGACGCCATCACCGCCATCACCGTCTACGGCAAGACGGCCGAGGAGGCCCACCGGGTGTACCTGGGCAAGGAGCCGCGCAACTGAGAACGGCCGCGCCGGGTGCAGGTCTCTGAATCAGCTGCGAGCCGGCCTCAAGCCGATTCAGGGATTTTTTGAACGCTCGTAAGGTCAACGAAGCAACTGCAGGTTTTCCACCCGTTCCAGGGCCTTTTGCACCCGCTTCATGTCCTTGGCCATCTCGTCGAGCTGCCCCTCGATGCGGGCGAGGCGCTCGTCCAACGCGGTCATCCTGGACTCGACGGCCTCAGCTTTTTCAAGCACGCCGGCGGTCTGCTCGTAGAGGTCGGCCAGTGTGACGACGCGCTGGGCGTCGGCCCGCCTGACCACCTGGGCCTGGGCCGTCCTGCCGGCGGCAAGGATCAGCAGCGCGGCGCACAGCAGCGCGGCTGCGGCGGCGCCCTTCCAGTTTTTCTTGAGGTTCTTCATGGCTTGCCTCCCTTCGGTTCCGGTCCATTCCTAGCACAACGGCCGCCCCGACGCAACGACATTTTGGGGTCAGGTCTCAAAATTGAATATTAGCTCTGCGCGGGTCGCAGACAAAATCTTCTCATAGTGCGTCGGCTGCGGACGGAACGTGAAAACAATCCATTATCAAGCCGCCTGACGAATGCAATGGACATGAAGCGCCTGATCGGGAACACAAGATAATATTCAGGTAATTTTCATTTTTGAGACCTGACCCCGGCGCTGTCCATGGAAGCGCGCAGGCCCGAAAAGTTGGCAGCGACTGCGGACTTGAATGTCAGTGTTCGCTGATGGTAAAGGGGCCGTCGCTGAAGTCCGATTCCGTGCCGTCCGTGGACAGGATGCGGACGGAGTACAGCGCGCCGGCCGGGGCCGTGCCGCCGGCGTGCTGGCCAACCACCCAGGTGTAGCTTTTGTCCGCCACGTTGATGCCGGTCGCGATCTGGCCGATCTTGGCCGCATTCTTGAACAGCACCAACCGCACCGTGCCGGTTACGCCGCTTTGCGCCTTCCAGGTGATGGCATGCGAAGAGCCGATGCTCCAGTTTTCGCCGCCGTTGGGCGAGGTTACCATCAGCTGCGAGGGGCTGATCAACGAGAAGCGGAAGTCGCTGGGGTCGATGAGCGTGTTGTCTGAGCTGCGCAGGTAAAAACGGTAGTCGGAGCCCGCGGGGGCGGCGCCGTGGTCATAGGTCTGGCCGACGGTCCAGGAGTATGATCCACTTGCGGCCGCCAGGCCGGTGGCGATGTTGCCGAAGCGGATGCCGCCCTTAAAAAGAACCAGGCGCACGGTGCCGGCGTAGTTCTCGGCGTTCCAGGTGATGGCCTTTGTCGATCCCAGCGTCCAATGTTCGCCGCCGTTGGGCGCGGTGGCGGTCAGGGCGGGGGCGGTGGACAGCTTGGCGACGAAGGCGTCAAAAGTGCCGTTCAGCGTTGTGGAGTAGGCGCCGGCGGTCACCGGAAACGTGGCGGCATCGGAGTTGGTTTGCCCGGTGACATAGCAGGCAGAGGAGCCGTCGACGGCGATGGCAGTGCTGTAATCGTTGCCGCTCCCTCCCAGGAAGGTGGAATAAGCCAGGCTGGCCCCGTCGGCGCTGAAAGCGGTGATGAAGGCATCCGTCCCGCCGCCAAAGCTCACGTCGGCCGCCCCGGCCGTGGTCGGGAAATCTGAGGACATCGTGTGCCCGGTCACGATTGCTTGCCGGCTGCTGTTCAGCGTGATTCCCCCGAATGTGTCCGTGGAACTTCCATCAAGGAAGGTGGAATAGACAAGCCCCGTCCCCGTGGGATTAAGCTTGGTGACGAACAAACCGGGAGTTTCGTAGCTCGTGTCAAACGCCCCGGCGGTGGTGGGAAAATCGCTGGAGTTGGTGGAACCGCCGACATAGGCGTTCTTGTCCGCATCCTGGACGATGCCCACGGCGGCATCAGCGCCGTCTCCGCCGAGATAGGTGGAATAGACAAGCCCCGTCCCCGTGGAATCGAGCTTGGTGACAAAGGCATCACGGGGGCCATGCCCCACCGTGGCGAACGCCCCGGGGGTGGTCGGGAAATTGTTGCTCTGCGTGTAGCCCGCGACCGCCGCCATGCCGAGGCTGTCGACGCTGATGGCTTGGCCGGCGTCTTCTCCCATCCCTCCCACGAACGTGGAATAGACCAACGGCGTCGCGGTGAAATCGAACTTGAGGACAAAGGTGTCGATGTCGCCGTTGTGGCTGGTGTCAAAGGCTCCGGCCGTGGTCGGGAATGCGGCGGAAGCGGTCGTGCCTACCACGTAGGCGGCATCGGCGCCGTCCATGGCCAGGCCCAGGCACTTGTCCTCGCCGGCTCCGCCGAGGAAGGTGGAATAATACAACGCCGCTCCCGCGGGGTCGAGCCCGGTGATGAATCCATCCGTTACACCTGCTTTCGATTCCTGGTAGGCCCCGGTGGTGGTGGGGAAATCGCTGGACATGGTGGAGCCCGTCAGGTAGACATAACCGCCGCTGCCCAGGCGCAATCCCGCCAGGGAATCGCCCGATTCTCCCCCCAGGAAGGTGGAATAGACCAGCGCGCTCCCGGAGGAATTCATCTTGGTGACAAAAATGTCACGGTAATTGCCGGGGTCATCGTCATAGCTGGTGTCGAACGCCCCGGGCGTGGTCGGGAAATCGCTGTTCGGAGTTTCGCCCGCGATGTACACGCTGCCGGAGCTGTCGGCGACGATGCGGATCCCCGTTTCCGCGTCCGCGCCGCTCCCGCCCAGGTAGGAGCAGAAGATCAGCGGGTCGATGGTCAGCGTGAGCGCCCGGTCATAGGGGCCAACCGCGAAGCCATATACGTCGCCTGCGATTTTCTTGAATGCCGCCTTTATCGGCACCCGGGCACCGCCGACTTCTTGATATGCGACCGGCCGCTTGTGGATCAGTTCGCCGAACGCGGTCTTCACCCGCAGGTCGCCCTGCCGAGTGATGGCCGTTCTCCTGGCCCCACGGTAGGCGAAGCGGATTGCCTGCGGATCGCCCCCGGGCCGCACCTCCCAATCGTATTCGATGCGGCTCTCCACGCCGTATATCCGAAGATCGATGTTCTCATAGATGCCGCCGTAGGAGACTGCGGCGAATGACTTGATCCCGGTCCGCCATTGCGAGCGATCGCTGCCCTTGAAATAGTTCACGCGATAGGGCTGTTCGTCCGATCCTAACAACACGGGACTCGGATTGGCGCCCACGAACTCCAGCCGGCTGACGTCACGGCGCATCGTTCCCGGCTGTTTTCCCGCCGCTGCGATCCGTCCGTCAAACACCAGCCCGGTTTTGGTGAACCATAAGGTGTACCGGCTTGTCTGGGCGTAATAGCGCGCTTGCGGGGCGACTTGGCCCTGGTTTTTGATGAAATAGAGGGGTAGGTCGATCCGCTGCGGAGCCACTGCAATGGAGGAAGGATTCACCCCGGGAGCTTGCGCCGTCTGAACGGCCGGCCGGTCGGCTGGAGCGGGCGCTCCTGACAGTAGTAGCCAGGCGCACAACACGGTCATGCTCACGACCACGCTCGAAGGGTGGATTCTTCTCGTCCTTGCCATTGCGATCACTCCTTTTGACAATGAATTTTTCCGGGCACAAAAATTGTATTGTTGTTAACTTAACAAATCAATAGCATTTTTCCGCATTTTTTTTATTTTTGCGGCGCTTCAATTTGTCGGCTTGAATGGCCCGTCGCTGCCGCCCGTTGACTATTTGCGAGTCCCGGGACACAATGGATTACCGGGAGGCGCCCATGGACGGGAACGAAAGCTTGGACCGTCGGCTGTGGCCGACCAGAATCATCTGGATCGCGAT
>CAYXCX010000023.1:1576-5108 GCA_964463405.1 uncultured Clostridia bacterium | reverse complement strand
CGCGATGCTGGCTTCGCTGCCCATCTATGTCGCGGCCGGGCTGCTGGCCGCGCCGACCCTGCAGCCGCTGATGGCCCCGGGCCCCCTCTCGCTGCTGCGCAAGGCGCTGTACGCGCTGGCGGCGGTCACCCTGCTGGCCGTGGGCCGCGTGCGCAGGCTGGTGCAGGGGGAAACGGTCGTCCCGGGCCTGGCGGAGCAGGCTTCGGCGGAAGCCCGGCTGCCGCGCTACGCCGCCGCGGTGATCGTCTCCTTGGCGCTGTGCGAAAGCGTCGCCGTCTGCGGCCTGGTCCTGCACCTGCTGGGGAATAACAGGTTTGACCTGTTTCTTTTCGTCGGCCTCGCCGCCGCCGCGATGGCGTATTATCGGCCCAAAAAAGAAGACCTAGTCGCCTGACCGCCCCGTCTGCAGGGCCCGCACCTGGGCGGCGGCCGCCGGCTGGCCGGCCAGGGGGCCGCCGTGGGGCTGGCGCTTGGAGACCGTCCGCCAGATGGCGGTCAACGCCTGGCGGACCGGGGCGCGGCGGAACCCCTCGTTCTGCTTGCGGATGGCGGCCTTGAAGTCGGCGGCGAACTCGCCGGCCGAAACCGACTTTGCGCCCAGGCCGCGGGCGCGAAGCCAGGCCAGCCCCTCCAGGTGCAGGCGGAAGACCGCCGCGACGCCGGCGCCGGGGGCGATCTGGCGGAACGCCCCGGTCCCGGCCGGCAGGGTGCCGCCGCGTGGGTCGGCGTTGGTGGTCAGGCCGCCGCGGAAGCCGTCGAGGATGGATACGAAATCGAAGGCCGTGACCGCCGGCGCCGTGCCGGTGCGGAAGGCGGTGGCGTAGACCGGCTCGCTGGCGTGGACATAGGGGACGAGGGTCACCGCCGGCTTGATCTCGACGCGCCAGGCAGGCCCGGCCTCGACGAAGCCCAGGGCCTTGATCTCCTCTCCCAGGCGGACCAGGCTCGGGTCGACGGCTCCGGCGTGGGGAGAGAGGCCCACGTCGGCCGGGACGCTGGCCGCGATGGAGTAGACGACGAAAGCGACGAACACGGCGAAGGCGGCGGCGACCAGGATGGCCGTGCCCAGCGGCCCCTTGGGCAGGAGATTCTCGGGCGGGTGGAACAGGAACCAGCCGATCAGCGCCCCCACGGCCATGGGAAGATATTTCGCGACCTTGTCTTTCATGAGCGCCCCTCCGCCGGGATGATAGAGGCCTGGCGCCATAAAATCAAGGGAAAACAGCGATGAGAACGCACCCGGCAGGGCTCGAACCTGCAGCCTGCTGCTTAGAAGGCAGCTGCTCTATCCATTGAGCTACGGGTGCCCGCTTGAGAATCGGGGCGAGAAGATTTGAACTTCCGACCTCCTGCTCCCAAGGCAGGCGCGCTGACCAGGCTGCGCTACGCCCCGCTTGCCAGGGTTTCTACAGCTCGGAAATGTCTCTCCGCATCCGCTTGCGCATGCGCTTCTTGGCCTGGGCGGCCTTCAGGCGCTTGCGCTCGCCGGGTTTCAAGTAGACAGAGTGCTTCTTGATCTCTTTGATGATAGCTTCCATCTGCACTTTGCGCTTGAACCGGCGCAGGGCGCTCTCGAAAGACTCGCCCTGGGAAAGCTCTACATAAGCCACTTGCGATCACACTCCTTTTTTTGAAAAATCATGACCGGTGAGACCATTGTATACCCCATTTCATTGCGAAAGTCAAGGAAACAGCCCGGTTGCCATCGCCATGAAGCTTGAAGCCGCATTTTTAGCGGCGGCGGGCAGCCGACGCCCCGCTGCCTTCAGGCAAGACAGAGGGAAGGCAAAGGGAAATGCAGAGGCAAGGCAGAGTGAGATTAAGATCATGTTTAGGCGTATACAGCGGAAGAGGCTTTGCACAGGGCTTTTTCTTTCACTAACACTGCCACTACCACTATCACTTCTCTTCTCCCCGGTTGCCTGCTGCGGCGAAAGCGGGTAAAATGAGCTCATGCCGATGAAAGCCGTCTTTCCCGTCGCCGGCGTGGGCACCCGCTTCCTGCCCGCTACCAAGGAGGTGCCCAAGGAGATCCTGCCGGTCATCGACAGGCCTCTGATCCAGTACGCCGTGGAGGTGGCGGTCGCCAGCGGCCTGTCCGACTTCCTCTTCATCACCGCCCCGGGCAAGGAGGCGCTGGAGCGGCACTTTGCCCCCAACCCCGAGCTGGACGCCTTCCTGGAACGCCACCGCAAGACGCAGCTGCTGGAAGGGCTGCAGCGCTACTACCGCATGAATTTTGCCTACATCCGCCAGGAGCGGGCGCTGGGCTTCGGCCACGCCGTCTCGCTGGCCCGGGAGGCGGTCGGCGACGAGCCCTTCGCCGTCTCGCTGCCCGACGACCTGATCCTCTCCGAGAGGCCGGTCCTGGCGCAGATGATCGCCGTCCATGAAAAGTACCGGGCGCCGGTCCTGGCCCTGATGCCGGTGCCGCTCCAGGAGGCGCCGCGCTACGGCATCGCCGCCGGCTCCCTGCTGGATGAGCGGGTGCTGGCGATCGACAAGCTGGTGGAAAAGCCGGCCGCGGCCGACGCCCCCTCCAACTACGCCGTCATCGGCCGCTACATCCTCACCCCCGACGTCTTCCCGCTGCTGGAGCGCGGCCGGCCGGGAGCCGGCGCCGAGATCCAGCTCACCGACGCCCTGGTCGAGCTGCTGAAGCGGCGCCGGGTGCTGGGCTATTTTTTCACCGGCCGGCGCTTCGACGCCGGCACCACCCTGGGCTTCATCGAGACGCTGCTCCACGTGGCGCTGGGGCGCGAGGACACGCGCGACTTCACCCGCCGCCTCCTGGAAGAACTGGCCGGCCATGAAAAGCCATGAGACCTTCGCCACCACGGCCGACCTGGGGATCCGCTGCCGCGGCGCCGGCTACGGCGAGCTCTACGCCAACGCCCTGCGCGGCCTGAACCTGGTGCTGTTCGGCGCCAACCGCCGCCCGGGGCGCGGCGCCGAGCGCGTCCGTTTCCGCTTCCGCGGCGACGGCCCGGAGAGCGTCCTGGTCAACCTGCTGGCCGAGGCGCTGTACCAGGTCAACCACCGCAGCCGGCGGGTGGCCGCGGCCGAGATCCGCCGCGCCAGCCGCGGCGCGCTCGACGCCGAGCTGCTGCTGGCGCCGCTGCGGCGCCGCCCGCGCCTCGAGGTCAAGGCCGCCACCTACCACAAGCTGCGCGTGGCCGGGCGCGCCGGCGGTCTCAGCGCCGCCATCGTCCTCGACGCATGAGCGACGCCGCCAGCCGCTTCGAGGAGGTCGCCCCCTGCCGCTGGCGCCTGCCGCGGTCGGCCGACCGGGCCATGAACGCCGACGCCGAAATCCTGGCCACCCGGTCCATCCTGCTGCAGGCGCTGGAGGACGAGGCGGTGGCGCAGGTGGTCAACGTCGCCTGCCTGCCGGGCCTGGTCGGCCGCTCGCTGGCCATGCCCGACATCCATTACGGCTACGGCTTCTGCATCGGCGGCGTGGCCGCCTTCCCGGCCGACGGCGGCATCGTCCTGCCCGGCGGCGTGGGCTACGACATCAACTGCGGCGTGC
>CAYXCX010000023.1:790-1566 GCA_964463405.1 uncultured Clostridia bacterium | reverse complement strand
GTGCGCCTGCTGGCCAGCGCCGTGCCGGCGGCCGAGTTCGCCGCCGCCGCCGGGGCCGTCGGCGCGGCCCTGCTGGCGCGCGTGCCCAGCGGCCTGACGCCGCGCGGACTGCGGCCGCTGAACAAGAAGGAGTTCCAGCGCGTCGTGGCCGGCGGCGTGGAGGAGGCGACGCGGCGCTTCGGCGGCGGCGACCCCGCCGACGCCGAGTTCGTCGAGTCCCATGGCCGCCTGCCCTTCGACGCCCCCGGCGCCCTGGGGCCGCGGGCCTGCGAGCGCGGCGCCGCCCAGCTGGGGTCGCTGGGCTCGGGCAACCACTTCATCGAGGTGCAGGAGGTGGAGCAGGTCTACGACCCCGCGGCGGCGGCGGCGTTCGGCCTGGAGCAGGGCCGGGTCGCCGTCATGATCCACACCGGCTCGCGCGGCTTCGGCCACCAGGTGGCCAGCGACTACATCGAGACCTTCCGCCGCCGCAACCTGGCCCGCCTGCGCCTGCGCGACCCGCAGCTGGTCCACGCCGCCATCGCCTCGGCCGAGGGGCGCAACTACCTGCAGGCGCTCAACGCGGCCAGCAACTACGCCTGGGCCAACCGCCAGCTGCTCCAGGAGGAGGTGCTGACGGTCCTGGAGGAGGTCTTGGCCATGGGCCGGGCCAGGCTGGGGCTGCGCCTCGTCTACGACCAGGCGCACAACATCGCCAAGTTCGAGCGCCACGCCGTCGGCGGCCGCGACCTGGAGCTGCTGGTTTCCGAGGAGGAGCTGGCCCGGCGGCGCGCCGT
>CAYXCX010000023.1:0-780 GCA_964463405.1 uncultured Clostridia bacterium | reverse complement strand
GTGCACCGCAAGGGGGCGACCCGCGCCCTGCCGCCCGGGGACGCCGCCCTGCCCGAACGCTACCGCGCGATCGGACAGCCGGTCATCCTGCCGGGGAGCATGGGCAGCCGCTCCTACGTGCTGCGCGGCGCGGCCGCCGGCGAGGAGGTCTCCTTCTCCTCCTCGGCCCACGGCGCCGGCCGCCGCCTCAGCCGCCACCAGGCGGCCCGGCTCGCCGACGGCGAGGACGTGGCCGCGCGGCTGAAGCGGGAGGGCATCGCCGTGTTCAGCCTCTCGGCCCGGGGGCTGCGCGAGGAGATCCCCGAAGCTTACAAGGAGATCGACGACGTGGCCGAGGCCACGGAGGCGGCGGGGATTTCGGCCCGGGTGGCGCGGCTGCGGCCGCTGCTGGTGGTCAAGGGCTGAGCGGCCGGGCCGGCTGGGGCGGGCCCTCGCCGGCAACGGCGCCGCCGCGCACCCTGACTTCGTGGACGACCGCCGCGGCCTGGTTGCGGGCCAGAAGCACATCGCAGTCGGGCCAGTGCGGCGCCAGGCGCAGGGCGGCATAATAGGCGATCTTCTCGAAGTTGGCTGCGTTCTTGGAGTCGCTGTTGAACACGATGGTCACCCTCTTCTCCGCGTCCAGGGCCTTGATCTCCACCAGCCCCTCGGTGTTCTTCAGGTAGCGCAGCGCCTGGGCCATGGAGCCGCCCCGCCGCGAGCCGCCGCGGGTGATGATCAGGGTGAAAAAGACCAACAGCACCAGCGCCACCCCGACGGCGACAAGGTAGGCCGGCTTGT
>CAYXCX010000022.1:4673-14261 GCA_964463405.1 uncultured Clostridia bacterium | reverse complement strand
GGCCCCTTGTAGCCCTTGAACAGGTCGCTCATGCGCCGCCTCCCTTGCCGATCTGCGCCGCCAGTTCGCGCAGGGGCAAATTGCCCAGGGCGGCGCGGCGCAGCTGGCCGGCGAGCCAGCGCCCCTCGGCGCCGGGGTCCCTGGAGGCGGCGATCTCTTTGAATTTTTTCCGCAGCAGCGGCAGCGGCGCCAGGATTTCCTTGCGGCCCAGCCGGCGGAAGCCGATGGTGGCCAGGACCGACTGCAGGTCCATGTTGGGGTGCTCCAGCAGCACCGGCAGCATTGCCCTGGCGATCTCCCGCTCCAGCTTCTCCTGCTTCAGGAAGGCGAAGAGGTCGTAAAGCCGGGCGAACTGGAAGCCGGCGGCACGGCGCCCCAGCAGGCGCTTCAGGTCGTGGGCCAGCAGCGTGGCCGCGAAGCGCGGCTCCGCGCCCAGCTCGGCGTGCAGGCGCTCGAGGAGCGGGGCCAGGTTGTTGCGCAGCAGGAAGGCGTCGCAGTCCTCGGGAACGCCCCAGTCGCGGAACTGGCTGAAGCGGCGGCTGACGTCGGGCGGCAGGCCGGCGCGGAGGCGGGCGATCAGCTCCTCCTCGATGGGGATGGGCGCCGAATCGGTGTCAGGATACATGCGGTCGGGGCCGGGCAGAACGCGCTCGAAGATCGTCGTGCCGTCGGCGAAGCTCTTGCGCGTCTCGTTGGGCACGCCCTGGAAGGCCAGGCGGCAGCGCTCCTCGACTGTCTCCAGCGCCGTCTTCACGTCGTCGTCACCGGCCCACAGCAGGAGCTGGGCGTCGCCCGGCCCCGCCTTCAGCTCCCGGCGCGCCTCGTGGAAGAGCCCGTTGTCGAGGCCCCCGTCCGGCATCTCCGAGTGCAGCAGGTTCGGCTTTTCCAGGCAGGCGATGACCTTCAGGCGGTCGGCGATCTCGTCGGCGAAGGCCTTGCCCGGCTGGGTGAAGAAGGAGAGGATGCCCTGAAAAGCCGGCAGGTTGACCGCCAGCAGGCGCTGCCTGTTCCTTCGCGCCTCCTTCAGCAGGGGGTGCCGGCCGTGGAGGGCCTCGAGGTCGATTTCGCGGCTGACCGGCTTCCAGCCCGCGGGGTCGGGGACGCGGCGCAGCAGCTCGGCGCGGATCTCCAGCAGCGCCTTCTGGCGGAAGGCCTCGTTGTGCACCAGCTCGGGGATCCAGGCGATGCGCGCCACCCCCTTGATCTCGACGCGCGTCCCGCCGGCGACGCTGACGTTGACGTCCTGGCGGGCGGCGCCGATGCCGGTGCGCACCTTGCCGGTGCTGCGCGCCAGGAAGCGCAGGTAATGGGCCGCCTCGGCGGCCTCGGCGGGAGTGAGCATGTCGGGGTAGGTGACCATCTCCATCAGCGGCATGCCCAGGCGGTCGGTGGAATAGACGCGCACGTGGCCGACGTCGGACACTTCGCGGCAGGCGTCCTCCTCGACGCTGACCTGGATGACGCGCACCTTCTTGGCGCGCAGCGGGATCTCGCCCTCGATGCCCAGGATGCCGGTGCGCTGGAAGCCGGTGGGGATGCTGCCGTCGAGGTATTGCTTGCGGGTGATGTGCAGCTCGCCGACGATGTTGCACTGCAGCAGCAGCGCCGCCTCGATGGCGATCTCCATGGCCTGGCGGTTGAGCAGGAAGGGCGGGGTGTCGTCGATCTCGTAGGTGCAGGTGGTCTCGTTCTTGATGCGGTAGACCACGATCTTGCGCGTCTTGAACTCCATCAGCGCCGTGCCGTCGTACTCGCCGAGCTCGGAGAGGGTCGGCCGCATGTGGCGCACGATCTCGGCGTCGAAGTCCTCGTGGTCGTGGTAGCGGCCGGCGGGGCAATGGCAAAAAAGCTTCTTGTCGGTCAGCAGCTGCTGGTGGATCTCCAGGCCGCACTGGAAGCCCAGGGCCGCGTAGGCTGCGGCCGGCGTTTCGCGGCGGGGGGTCCAGCCGACTTGCTTGCGGCTCGTCTCGTGGTTCTGCCGCGGGTCGAAATCTTTTTTCATTTTTCCTCGGCGGGCGAATGGATTACTATAGTCCCGCGCCGCCGCTTTGTCAATTGCGCCCCGGGGCCCGCTCCCGCCCGGCGCGGCAAAAGTCCCAGCCGCCGCCGTCTAAACCCGGCAAGAGGAGGCGGCATGAAAAACAAGAAGGTTTTCCTGGTGATCCTGGCTTCATCCCTGTCCTGCGGCCTGCTGGCCAAGTCAACTCCGGCGCCCACGGCCCACGACCGGCCCCGCGTGCAGCTGGCGATCCTGCTCGACACCTCGGGCAGCATGGACGGATTGATCGACCAGGCGCGCGCGCGCATCTGGCGCATCGTCAATGAACTGGCGGCGGCCCGCAAGGGCGGGCGCGCCCCGCTCCTGCAGGTCGCGCTTTACGAGTACGGCCAAAACTCCATTCCCGCCGCCCAGGGCTACCTGCGGCGCGTCGTTCCCCTGAGCGAAGACCTGGACCTCGTCTCCGAGCGGTTGTTCCAGCTGCGCACCAACGGCGGCGACGAGTACTGCGGCCGGGTCATCCAGGCGGCCGCGCGCGAGCTGGAGTGGAGCCGGTCGAGCGGCGACCTGAAGATGATCGTCATCGCCGGCAACGAGCCCTTCAGCCAGGGGGCGGTCGATTACCGCGGCTCCTGCCGCGAGGCCGTCGGCCGCGGCATCGTCGTCAACACCATCTTCTGCGGCCCCGGTTCCGAAGGGCTGCGCACGGGCTGGAAAGACGGCGCCGACCTGGCCGACGGCCAGTACGCGGCCATCGACGCCGACAACGCGCCGCCGCCGGTCAGCGCCCCGCAGGACGCCGAGATCGCGCGCCTGGGCCGCAAGCTGAACGGAACCTACATCGCGTTCGGCCGCCAGGGCGCCTCCGGCAGGCAGCGCCAGGAGGCCCAGGACGCCAATGCCGCCGCCGCCGGCGGCGCGTTCATGGCCGAGCGCGCCGCGGCCAAGGCGGCGCCGGTGTACGACAGCTCCTCGTGGGACCTGGTCGACGCCGAGAAGAAGGGGCTGGTGCGCCTGGAGGAGCTGAGCGAGGACGAGCTGCCCCGGGTGATGAAGAGCATGCCGGCCGCACGGCGCCGGGAATACGTGGCGTCCATGCAGAAGAAGCGCGAGGACCTGCGCAGGAAGGTGGCGTCCCTGAGCGCCGAGCGCGAGGGCTTCCTCCGCGAGCAGCAGAAGAGCCAGGCCGCCGCTGGCGGGCTCGACGACGCCGTCATCCGCGCCCTGCGCCGCCAGGCGCAGCAGAAGGGCTATGTCTTCGGCCAGTGAGCCGGCGGAGGAGCCGATGAAACGCATGAACCGGAATGTCTGGCTGCTGCTGGCCGCGCTGGCCGCCGGCGCCTCGGCGCTGCGCGGGGACGGCTTCATCGTCGTGCCGCGGCCGCCGCGGCCGGGGCCGGCCTCGCCCTTCCCGCTGGAGGTGGTGCGCCACGACGTGCGCGTGACCATCGACGGGCAGCTGGCCACGACCGAGGTCGACCAGGAATTCTTCAACCCCAACGACGCGCGCCTGGAGGGCTGGTACCTCTTCCCGCTGCCCGCCGGCGCCGCCATCGAGCGCTTCAGCATGTGGATCGACGGCCGCGAGACCCGGGCCGAACTGCTCGACGCCGCCAAGGCGCGCGGCATCTACGAGGACATCGTGCGCCGGCTGCGCGACCCGGCGCTGCTGGAGTACGACGGCCGCGGCGTGTTCCGCATGCGCGTCTTTCCCATCGAGCCCCGCGGCCGCAAGCGCATCCGCATCTCCTACCACGAAACGCTGGAGAAGGACAACGGCGCCGTCGCCTACCTCTATCCGCTCGCCAGCGAAAAGTTCTCCTCCCGGGCCATCCCGCAGGTCAGCCTGGTGGCCGAGATCCACTCAGCGGCCGGCCTGGCCGACGTCCATTGCCCCAGCCACGCGGCGGAAGTCTCCCGGCCCGCCGCCGGCCGCGCCAGAGTCCGCTATTCGGCCCGCGACGTCCTTCCCGACCGCGACTTCCGCCTGATCTTCACGCCGGCGTCAGGCCGGTTCGGTTTCTCCCTGCTCGCCCATCGTGCCGGCGGCCAGGACGGGTTCTTCTTCCTCAGCGTCGCCCCGTCCTTCGCGGGCAAAGACGACGAGACGGCGGCCCAGGACGTCACCTTCGTGGTCGACACGTCGGGCAGCATGGCCGGCCGGGCCATCGAGCAGGCGCAGTCGGCGATCCGCCGCTGCCTGGAGCGGCTGGACCGCCGGGACCGCTTCAGCGTCGTCCGCTTTTCGACCGAGGCCGAGTCGCTGTTCAATGGCCTGGTCCCGGCCAGCGGCGCGAACCTGGCCCGGGCGCGCGAGTTCGTCTCCGGCTGGCAGGCGGCCGGCGGCACCAACTGCGAGGAGGCCCTGAAGGCCGCGCTGGCGGAGAAGGGCTCGGCCGAGCGTTCGCGAACGATCGTCCTGGTCACCGACGGCCGGCCGACCATCGGCGAAACCGGCGAAGAGGCGCTGCTGGCCCTGGCCGGCCGCGCCGCCGGCGCCGGGGCGCGCCTGTTCCCGGTGGCCATCGGCAGCGAGATCAACACCCACCTGCTGGACGGCTTCGCCGAGCGCACGCGCACCTTCCGCACCTATCTGGCCGCCGGCGACGACCTTGAGGCCGGCATCGCCCGCTTCTACGACAAGATCCGCTCGCCGGTGCTGGGCGACCTCCGCCTGCAGGCCTCGCCGCAGGCCGGCGTGTCGCAGGCCCACCCGGGCAGGCTGCCCGACCTCTACCGCGGCCAGTCGCTGACCATCGTCGGCCGCTTTCGCGGCGCCGGGCCGGTTGCCTTCACCCTGAGCGGCAAGATCAACGGCCGCGCCGAGGAGTTCGTCTTCCGCGCCGACCTGCCGCGCCAGAGCGCGAATCACGACTTCCTGCCGCCGCTGTGGGCCGCGCGCCGGGTGGGCTTCCTGCTCGACCAGATCCGCCTGCACGGCGAGGAGCGGGAGCTGGTCGACGAGGCGGCGCGCTTGGCCCGGCAGTACGGCATCGTCACCCCCTACACCAGCTACCTGATCGTCGAGGACGAGGCGGCCCGCCGCGGCCGCGGCGACCTGGCCGAAAGCGACATGACCGTCGGCGGCCTGCCGGGAGCGCCGGCCCTGGAGCGCGAGCACCGCGAGCGATTCGCCGCCATGAAGGACAAGTCGGGGGCCGGCAGCGTGCGCGCCAGCGTGGAGCTGCAGCAGCTGAACCAGGCGTCGACCGTCGACGCCGCCCGCTCGCTCTCCGGCGCCCTCGCGGCCGCCGGCCAGGTGCGGACAGCGGGCGGAGTCGCCTTCTACCTGAACCGGGGCACCTGGGTCGACGGCCGCATCCCGTCGCGGGGAAAGCTGCCGCTGACGCGGGTGGCCTTCGCCTCGGCCGACTATTTCGCGCTGCTGCGCGCCCACCCGGAGCTGGCGCCGGCGCTGGCTTTGGGGTGCAGCTTGCGCCTGGCCTGCGGCGGCCGCGTCGTCGAGGTGTACGATCCCGGCGAGTAGGTCAGCGGACGGTGGCGAAGAGGTTGAAGCGCGGGGGCTGCTGCAGGTGCTTCTTGACCGTGCAGGCCTGGGCCGCCTGGACCACGGCGTTGCGGTATTTTTCCGGGAAGGCGGCCGGCAGCAGAATCTCGATGTTGACCTGGGCGACCCGGTGGCTCTGGTCATCCCACTCCAGGCCCAGGTTCAGCTCGACGCCGGAGCTGTCGATGCTCCGCCCCTGGCAGAAGGACAGGACGTAGAACCCGGCACAGGTCCCCAGCGAGGCCAGGAACAGGTCGAACGGCGACGGGGCGGTGCCGCCGCCTCCCGCGGGCAACGGCTGGTCGGTGCGATGGGTGAAGCCGTTGTACTCGGCATCCACCTTTTTACCTCCGGGGAACGTGATCTTCATGTCCATAGCCTCCTCCTTGAATCGGATCGCTGCGATTCTGCGCCAACAGCTTCAGCCGCTGCCGCGACCGCTCGGCCAGCTCGGTCTGCGGGTTGGCCGCGATGCAGGCGCGGTAGCCGCGAGCCGCGCCAACCCAGTCGCCCGCCAGTTCCAGGGTGCGCCCGTACACATAGGCGTCGTAGAACAGCCATGTCCGGGCCATGAATTCGCCGCGCGCCCGCTCCTGCAGGCGGGCGAACGCCTCGCGGGCCGAGCGGGCAGCCTCCCCCGCCCGTCCCGCACGGGCGAGAAAATAGCAGCTCGAGATCTCGGCCAGGTGGCCGTACTCCAGGGAATTGCGCAGCAGGTCATCGAAGAGGAAGCGGGACCGGTCTTCGTCGCTCAGGTCCAGCAGCAGGGCGCGGGCGAGCAGCAGCCTGAACTCGCGCAGGTCGAGGACGTCCAGGGGCTGGCGCTCGAGGCGGCGCAGGCCGGCCAATGCCGAAGGATAATCCCCCTGGAACAGGTCGCGCGCCGCCTGGCACAGGTCGGCGACGCCGGGGACGGTGAGCCTGAGCTTGGCGATCTCGTCCGCGGCCCGGCCGAACCGGCCCTGGTGCAGGGAGACGTAGGCCCTGAACAGGCTCACGCCGAAAGCTTGGAACCCCCAGAACTTGGAACTGTCGGCGAACGTTTCCTCCAACCGCGACAGGGCGGCGTCGGCATCGCCCTTCAGCACTTCCATCTCGCACAGGCGCTCGTTGGCGTCGTTGTTGCCGGGATACTCGCGCAACGCCTCCAGCAGGGAGGCCTCGCCGTCGGCATATCGGCCGAGCCCCACCAGCAGGTCGCCCTGCAGATAGTGCAGGGCTGAGCGCAGGTACGGGTTCTGCGGGGAAAAGCCCAGCGCCTCCGCGATCAGGTCGTTGGCGTTCTTCAGGTTGCGCCTCTTGACGCGTTCCTGGTAGGCGCCGTTGACCCGCGCATAGACCCGGCGCAGCGTGTCGGGCGAGTCCCAGTAAGTATGGGCCCCCTCCTTGGCATGCACCGTCAAGCGCCCCTGGCGGTCGATTTCCAGGATATCGCCCAGGCTCCCCTCTTCAAAACGGGCCCGTCCCTCCTGCTGCCAGCGATTCTCTACCAGGCGCACCTTCGCGGGCAGGATGAACAGCGTACCCGTAAAGGCGATATTCATCCTGTAGTCGGCCATGAGGTTGGGAATGCCCTTGATGACCGCCCCGCCGGCCGTGGCGGGAGCGAAGCCGTTCTCGGCAACGAACGACATGTGGGAGAACAGGTTGTTGACGCCGAAGAACATGAAGCGGGAGACCCCGGCGGCATTCCCCAGCGGAAAGGTCTCGAACGTCCCCGGGTTGGTGTAGATGAATTTTTTGATGCCGCGCATGAAGACCATGGCGAAGGGATACATGCTCTGGTATTGCTGCACGCCGAGCAGCGCGTCGGCCTCGCCTCCCCTGCCGCCCGGCAGCATCTTGACCTCGTAGGGCTTGGCCACGCGCACGAAGTCGTAAAAATCGAACTCGTAATCGAGCAGGAAAAGCCCGCGCTGCAGCTGGGCCCCGTGCTCGTCCAATATGGCCTGCTGGCACATGAGTTCGTCGCTGGCGATGGAGCTGGCGGCCGGAAACACCGCCGGCAGCGGCGGGACCAGCAGGACAAAAACCACCCGGCGGCCGTTGAGCTGCAGACCGCCGACTTGCGACTGAAGTCCCGTTCCCTGGGGCACGGGAGCGGAACTGCCGGTGGCATGCGCGTGGAAGACCGTCCAGGGCGAGAAATCCATCCTCCACAGGCGGACGCCGAGGCGGTTGCGGGCCTCAAGGGCGGTGCCGCGGGGAATGAGCCTGGAAATCGCCTGCGAGCCGAAGGTCCCCCGGTAGGCGAGCAGGGCCAGCAGGGCCAGCGCCGCCCCGGCCAGCGCCCACTTGAACGGACCGCGGCGAAAAGCCGCAAGCAGCCGCTGCGGCCAGGAGATCCTGCCGCGGCGGAAAAAGGCGGCCATGGCGCCGGCGTCGCGAAAGCGCTTGCCGGGAGATTTTTCCAGCGCCCTGTCCAGCCCGTGGCGCAGGAAGGGAGGCAGGCCGCCGGTGGACAGCGCCGGCGGCTCGGGCCGCTGATGGAGCTGCTTGAAGATCACCTCCATGGTGCTAGGGTGCTCGAAGGGATGGCGGCCGGTGAGGGCGCGGTACAGCACCAGCCCCAGCTGATAGACGTCGGAGGCGAACCCCACTTCCTGGCTGCGGATCTGCTCGGGAGACATGTAATAGGGCGAGCCGACCACCTCGCCGGCGGTCGAAGTCTTCTCGGCGTCCTCGATCTCCTTGGCCAGCCCGAAGTCGAGGATTTTCACCCGACCGCGATCGTCGATCAGGATGTTGGCCGGCTTCAGGTCGCGGTGGACGATGCCGTTGCCGTGCAGCACGGCGACCGCCTCGGCGATGTCCAGGAAGACGCCGCTGAATTCCGGCCAAGAGAGCAAGCGCTTCTCCTCCAGCACCGACCTGAGGCTGCTGCCAGCGGCCAGCTCCATGACCAGGAAATGGATCTCGCGCCAGCTCTCCAGCGAAAAGACCTTGACGATGCGCTCGTCGCTGATCCGGCGCGACAGGTTGATCTCGCGCTTGACGCGCAGGAATTTTCTCTCGTCCCGCGTCAGCCTGGGATTGAGGAACTTGAGGGCCAGGCGCGAGCCCAGCGTCAGGTCTTCGGCCTCGAAGACGATGCCGAAGCCGCCCTGGCCGATCAGCCGCTCCAGGCGGTAGCGGCCGTTGAGCATCGTGCCCGGCTCGAGCCCGACCAGATTCAGGTAGGCCAGCTCCAGCGGCCCGCTTTCCCGCCGCCTGTCGCCGCCGCTGAACGTGCCCCTGCTTTCATCCATGCTGGTGTGTTCCGGCCATCCGCTCCGGGTGGAGAATTTTACCAATTCCCGCAGGCAAATACAAACTGGGCCGTCGCGCCTTGCTGCAATTCGCCGCGGGTGCTATCATCCACCTGACCGGAGGTGACCATGAAACGAGCCCTCTCCTTGTGCATCCTGCTGCTGCCGCTGCTGGCCTTCGCCCAGGAAGAAGTGGACTTCGACCGTTTCTTCGTCGACCGCACCATGCGCGTCGACCTGTTCCACACCGGCGACGCCCGCGAGGAGATCTTCACCCTCGACCGCGTCATCCAGGAGGGCCCCTGGGCCGGCAACCCGCGCCGCCTGCTCGCCGCCGCCGAGCTCGGCCGCTACCTGCTGCACGTGCGCGACGCGGCCGCGAAAACCCTCCTCTACAGCAGGGGCTTCGACAGCTACTTCGGCGAGTACAAGACCACCGAGCCGGGCGCCAAGGGCGTCAAGAAAACGTTTTCCGAGTCGCTGCTCCTGCCCTGGCCCAGGGCGAAGGTGCTGGTCGAAGTGCTGCTGCGCGACCGGCAAAACCAGCCGCAGCCCGTCTTCGCCCGCGAGATCGATCCCGCCGACATGTTCGTCGTGCGCGAGACTCCCGGCCCGGGCGTCCTGGCGGTCGAACAGGTGAAGAACGGGCCGCCGGCGGCCAAAGTCGACCTGGTCATCCTCGGCGAGGGCTACACTGCCGCCGAGACCGAAAAATTCCGCCGCGACCTGGAGCGCTTCAGCGACATCCTGCTCGGCCAAGAGCCGTACAAGTCCCTGCGCGAGCGCTTCAACATCACGGGCCTGCTCAAGCCTTCGGCCGAAAGCGGCTGCGA
>CAYXCX010000022.1:0-4663 GCA_964463405.1 uncultured Clostridia bacterium | reverse complement strand
CTTCGGCTCGCACCGCAACACGGCGCTGGGCGCCTCGTTCGACGCTTTCGGCTCGGAGCGCTACCTGCTGGTCGAGGACAACCGCGCCTGGCGCGACGTCGCCGGCCGCGTCCCCTACGACGCGGTGATGATCATGGTCAACTCGCCGCGCTACGGCGGCGGCGGCATCTACAACCTCTACTGCACCTTCACCAGCGACAACCAGTGGGCCCCGTACCTGTGCCTGCACGAGTTCGGCCACTCGTTCACCGGCCTGGCCGACGAATACTACACGTCGGCGGTGGCGTACAATGAATTTTACCCCGCCGGGGTGGAGCCGCTCGAGCCCAACATCACCGCCCTGCTCGACCCCAAGTCCCTCAAGTGGGGGGACCTGGCGACGCGGAGGACGGCCATTCCCACCCCCTGGGAGAAACAAGCCTATGAGGAAATGGACCGGGCTTACCAGAAGCGGCGCCAGGAGATGAACGAGAGGATCGCCGCCGCCAGGCGCGCCGGCGCTCCCCAGGCCGAGACCGACGCCCTGCAGGCGCGCAGCGAGGAGATGTCCCGCCTGAACGGCCTGGAGACCGACGCCTTCTTCAAGAAGAGCCGCCTCCGGGGCAAGGTCGGCGCTTTCGAGGGGGCCGGCTACGCCGCCAAGGGGCTCTTCCGCCCCATGCTGGACTGCATCATGTTCAGCCGCGGCCAGCGCCCGCACTGCAAGGTGTGCGAAGCCGCCGTCGCCCGCACCATCCGCAGTTATTCGGAATAATCCCTGTCTTCCCAAAGGAGGTGAAAGATGGCAGGATATGTCGTCGCGATGGAGAAGAAGACGCTGGAGAACAACTATTTCCGCAAGGTGCTTTTCACCGGCAAGCATGCCCAGCTCGTGGTCATGTGCCTGCGGCCCGGCGAGGAGATCGGCAACGAAATGCATGCAAAGGTGGACCAGTTCTTCCGCATCGAGCAGGGGCAGGCGGTCTTCGTTTTTAGGAACCGGGAGCGGCGCCGGGTCAAAAGCGGCGACGCCGTCATCGTCCCGGCCGGCACCTTCCACAATGTGATCAATGCGTCAAGGCAGGCGAAACTGAAGCTTTATACCCTCTACTCCCCGCCCAACCATCCCGCCGGGACCGTGCACCGGACCAAGGCCGCGGCCGAGCGGGCGGAGGCCCGCACGCATCACCGCTGAGACGCGCCGCCACTCGCTCGCTGCGGCAAGCCCGAGGATCGGGATCAGCCCTTGGGCCGCGGCGGCGAAATCCGGGGACTAGATTACTGCCGCAGGGGCAGGATCTTCTTGAACAGCTCCTTTTCGTCGGCGATCTTCTTTTCGTTGCCCACCACGCAGAGATAGTCCTGGGCCAGCACCTTTTCCACCAGCGGCGCGAACCCCTTCAGGTCCTCCAGGGTGGTGGCCAGGATCTCGTCGCGCTCTTTTTGCAGCATGGCCAGGGTGTCGCCGCGCAGGTAGCGCCTGACGGCCAGGGATCCTTTCTGGCTGGGGTTGAGCGGCCGGTCCCAGTCTGAGATGGTGCCGATGATCAGCCGGCGCAGGTCGCGCTCCTCCAGCTGCAGGTCCTTCAGGAATGCGGCGGCGCCCAGGTAGTTCTCCACCGTTTTCTTCAGGTTCGGGTCGCGGTAGGAGGCGAAGAAGAACTGGCCCGCGTCCTCCAGCATGGCGAAGCCGCCGTAGGCCCCGCCCTGGACGCGGACGGCGTTCTGCAGGTAGACGGTGGAGAGCAGCTGGTTGAGCACGTTCATCTTGCCGTTGTACTGGAAGCCCAGCTTCTTGTAATCGGCCCCCTTGAGGACGTACTGCACCTTGGAGGCGTCCTGGAAACCCTCGTTCAAGGCCTCCCTGGCGAAGCGGTAGGGGGCGGGCTTGAGCTCGGCCTGCGGCAGCGCCGCCAGCAGGGCCGGCAGTTCCCGGCGCACCGCCTGCAGCTGCTCCGGCTGGCAGGTCACGCCGACCTGCAGCCCGGCGCGGTTGACGATTCTCCCCTGCACCTCCCTGAGCTTGGCCGCGAAGGCCTTCATGTCGGTCTCCTTGGCCGCGGCGAGGAGGAACTGGTAATGGGCGTAGCCGGAAATCAGTTCGTTGTAGGCTCCCACGTTGGACAGGTAGGAGTCGAGGCGGGTGCGGGCGATCTGCAGGCCCATGTAGGCCAGGCGCTGCTCGAACTGGGCCTTGGTGCGCAGCACCATCTCCTTGAGGCGCGCCTCGTCGTCCCACTTGGACAGCAGCAGCTGCTGGCGCATCAGCTCGGCCATGCGCCCCACCTTCTCCGGCATGGCCTTGCCCTGCAGGATGAAGTGGGCCCGCATCCGCTCGTCGTCGCGGCCCACGGCCAGCGGCCGCAGCTGGGTGAAGATGCCGCCGGTGTGCAGGTTGACCTGGTTTTCCAGGTCGCCGTAGGAATGGGCCTCGGTCGACATCATGCCCAGCAGGTCGCTGTAGAGCTTGGCGTAGGGGATCAGTTCCTGGTCGACGGCGCCGGCGTCAAAGTAGAGGTTGAGGTATACGATCCCCTTGGTGAAGGCGTCAAAGAACAGCAGCGGCGTGCCGGCCAGCTCGCCCTGCGTCAGCGGCAGGTCCTCCTCCTTCTTCTCGATGTCGGAAATCTCCAGCAGGGGGATGGTCTCCAGCGCCTGGGGATCGTCCTGGCGCTGCTGGTAGGCGATCAGTTCCTTGGTCCCCTTGACGATGGCGGCGACCTCGTCCGGGCTCATCTTGGCCTTGAGGGCGCCCAGCTTGCCCTCCAGCTCGGCCGCCAGCTCCTTCTCCAGCCCGGGTTTGGGCTCGAGCACCGCCGTGCAGGAGTGGGGATTGTCCAGCAGGATTTTCTGCAGCAGGCTCTCGAAGTATTTCTTGTCCAGCTTGGAGCGGATGGCCGCCAGTTCCTTGTTGAACGACAGGGTGACGAACGGGTCGTCGGCGAACATCCAGCCGCCCGAAGCCATCATGGCCCCCAGGATGCCGGTGAAGGTGCCGCGCCCCTCGCGCAGGGTGAACTCCTGGCGGTTGATGATCCCCTCCAGCATGTCGCGGTCAAAGCCCTTGGCCGCGACCTCCTTCAGGGTGTCGCGGCAGACCTGCTCGAAGCGCTCGACGTCCTTGGCCTCGGCGTGGGTGACCGACAGGGCGAAGATGGGCTGCTGGACGGTGTCGGCGTAGGCCGAGACGTCCTGGCCGATCCCCGCTTTCTGCAGGGCCAGGCGCAGCGGCGCGGCCTGGTGGTTGACCAGGGCCTCGGCCAGGATGTCGAGGGCGATGTTGTACTCCTGGTCGGTGTTCAGGCCGTAACCGCTGGCGCGGGCAATGTAGGTCTGGCCGGCGGTCGCCGCCCCCTCGGGAATGCCGTAGTAGCCGTGGACCCGCCCGGCCTGCGCCGGCGCCTTCTGCAGCGGGATGCGGCTGTCGACCTCGATCTTGTCGTAGCCGGAGAGATACTTCTGGTCAATGAAGGCCAGCTCCTTCTCCAGGTCGCCGTTGCCGTACAGATAGATGTAGCTGTTGGCCGGGTGGTAGTACTGCCCGTGGAAGGCCTTGAACTGCCCGTAGGTCAGCTGCGGGATGGCGTCGGGATGGCCGCCGGAGGACTTGCCGTAGGCGTTGTCCGGAAACAGGGCGCGGCTCAGCAGCAGGTCGAGCTGCCGCTCCGGCGCCGAATAGGCGCCCTTCATCTCGTTGTAGACGACCCCCTTATAAGTCAGGGGCGAGGAGGGCGTCTCCAGCTCGTAGTGCCACCCCTCCTGCTCCAGGATGCGCGGCTCGCGGTGCAGCATGGGCTTGAACACCGCGTCCAGGTAGACGTGCATCAGGTTGAGGAAATCCTTGTCGTTGCGGCTGGCCACCGGGTAGATGGTGTAGTCGCTGCTGGTCATGGCGTTGAGGAATGTGTTCAGCGACCCCTGCGACAGCACGTCGAACGGGCTCTTGACCGGGAAGTTCTCCGACCCGTTCAGCACCGAGTGCTCCATGATGTGGGGGATGCCGGTGTCGTCGGGCGGCGGCGTCTTGAAGGCGACGCTGAACACCTTGTTGTCGTCCTGGCTGGCCACCTTCAGCAGGCGGGCGCCGCTCTTGGCGTGGCGGAACAGGTAGCACTCCCCGTCCAGCTCCTTGACGAAGCGCTTCTGCTCCAGGATGAAGCCGTGGAGCGTGTCGCCGACCTTGGGCGCGTCAGCGGCCAGCGGCTTCTTCACTTTGCCTCCCGCCAAAAGGACCAGCGACAGGACTATCACCATAACAACCGGAACGTATCGTTTCATGTCTCCTCCTTGGGTTGCCGGCAACCGGGGCGGCGGAGCGCCCGGGAAAGCGGCGAAACGGCTGCCGTGCCGTATTGTAGGCCGCGGCGAGCGGGAAAGCAAGCGGCGCGCCGGCGCCGGTCATTTGCCGGCCAGCAGCGCCTTGATCTTGGCGGTGACGGCGGCCTCGTCGCCCGAGCCGACCTTGACCTCGTAGATCTTTCCCGCCCTGTCGATGAAGACCATGGTCGGGATGCCGCTGACGCCGTAGTCGGCGAAGGCTTCGCCCTTGTCGGAGACGGCGATCGGGTAGGTCAGCTTCCAGCGCTCGGCGAAGCCCTGGATCAGCGCCCGCTCCTCGTCGGCGCCGACCGCCCCCTTGTTCTGCGTGTCGTCGCTGTAGCGGCCATAGAGCTTGGTGAAGCCG
>CAYXCX010000021.1:2279-14491 GCA_964463405.1 uncultured Clostridia bacterium | reverse complement strand
CGTCTTGCCCTCGCCGGTCTTCATCTCGGCGATCTTGCCCTGGTGCAGCACGATGCCGCCGATCAGCTGCACGTCGAAGTGGCGCATGTTCAGCGCGCGCCGCGCCGCCTCGCGCACGACGGCGAAGGCCTCGGGCAGGAGTTCGTCGAGCGCTTCCCCGGCCAGGGCCCGCGAGCGGAACTCGCCGGTCTTGGCGCGAAGCTCGTCGTCGCCCAGGGGCAGCAGCGAGGCCTCGAGGGAATTGATGCGCACCACCAGCGGCTGCAGGCGCTTCAAATCCCGTTCGTTCTGGGTGCCGAAGATCTTGCGCACGATGAACTTGAACATGGTGCCGCCATTATACCGGACCCCCCGGGCTTTCGCAACCAGAGGCGGCCGCGGCGTTGACAAAGCGCCGCCTCCGGCTTACCATGCGCCCATGGACGGCCGCCGCAAGGAATTCAAGCGCACCGTTTTCGCCGTTTCCGACGCCACGGGCAAGACCTGCGAGACGGTGGTGCTGGCGGCGCTGAGCCAGTTCAAGACCACCCAGATCGTGCTGGAGACCTTTTCCAACATCCGCACCCTGGAGCAGGTGCGCGAGGTCCTGGCCCGGGCAGCAGCGGCCAACGGCGTGATCATCTACACCATGGCCTCGCCCGCGCTGCGCCACGAGATCGGCGAACTGGGGCGGCTCAACGGCGTGCCCACCGTGGACATCCTGGGCCCGGTGCTCACCCGCCTCTCCGACTTGCTGGAAATCTCGCCGCTGGCCAAGCCCGGGCTGTTTCGCCAGCTGGACCAGGACTACTTCCAGCGCATCGAGGCGGTCGATTTCACCATCAAGCACGACGACGGCCGGCGGCTGGAGACGATCGCCAACGCCGAGATCGTCCTGCTCGGGGTGTCGCGGGCCTCCAAGACTCCGGTCAGCATCTACCTGTCCTACCGCGGCTGGAAGGTGGCCAACGTGCCGATTCTTTTTGGCGAGGAGCCGCCGGCAGAGCTGGACGCCGTCGATCCGCGGCGCATCGTGGCCCTGACCATCCAGCCCAAGCGCCTGGAGGCGATCCGCCGCGAGCGGCAGGCGCGCATGGACGGCAGCAGCGGCTCGGATTACGTCGATGCCGAGGCGATCCGCCGCGAGTCGCTGTTCGCCCTGCGCCTGTACGAGGGCCGGCAGTGGCCCGTGCTGGACGCCACCTACAAGTCGATCGAGGAGACGGCCACCGAGGTGATGCGCCTGATCTACGCCCGTTCGGGCATGAAAAAGGGGAACATCCCCTACTGAGGAGGGCCTAGTCGCGGTCGCCGGGCAGGGCGGCGTCCAGCAGGCCGGCCATGGCGCCGCCCGGCTTCTGCCGCGCCTGCTCTTCGCCCAGCCGGCGCAACTCGCTGCTGAAGTCCTCTTCGGGTTCCTCCATGGTCAGCGAGAGGGTCTTGCGCGCGGGATCGACAGCCAGCACGCGCACGCGCACCTCGTCGCCGACGGTGAGGATCTCCTTGGGATGCTGGATGCGGCGGCCGGTTCCCAGCCGCGAGACGTGCAGCAGGCCGGTCACGCCGGGAAACAGCTCGACGAAGGCGCCGAAAGGCTTCATGTGCACGACGCGGCCGGAGAGCTCTGCGCCCACGGCCAGGCTGTCCGCGGCCGCGGTCCAGGGGTCGGGCTGCAGCGCCTTGAGGCTGAGGGAAATCTTGCCGGCTTCGCGGTCGAGGCGCAGCACCGCCACCTGCAGCCGCTGCCCGGCCTGCAGCGCGTCCTTGGCGCTGGCCACTTTCTGGAACGAGATCTCCGACACGTGCAGCAGCCCCTCGGCGCCGCCCAGGTCGACGAAGGCGCCGTAATCGTGGACCGACGTGACCGTCCCCTCGAGCACCTGGTTGACCTCGAGCTCCTGCCAGAGCTTTTGGGCCCGCTCGTGCTCGTCGGCCAGCAGCAGCTCCTTGCGGCTGAGGACGATGTTGCGGCCGCCCTCCTCGAACTGGGTGATCAGGAAGGAGTAGGATTGCTCCAGGTGCGCCTCGGGCTTCTGGCAGTAGCCGCGCTCGATTTGCGAGATGGGGCAGAACGCCTTCTGGCCCAGCACCAGGACGTCGAAGCCGCCCTTGTTCACCGCCTTGACCTTGCCTTCGACCGGCAGGCGGGCGGCATGGGCCTCGCGCAGCATGGCCAGCGACGGGGAATCCTTGGCCTGGCGGGAATCGCCGCGGCCGCCCTGGCGCAGGCGCGCCGTGCAGTGGAACATGCCGTCGCGGAACGAGGTGACCAGGACCTGCAGCGGGTCGCCCGGCTTGACGGCCAGCTCGCCGCCGCGCTCGCACTCCTCGCGGTCGAGCATGCCCTCGGCGCGGGCGCCCAGATCGAGAAACACCGTGTCGCGGCCGATGGAGATGACCTTGCCCGTGGCCACTTCGCCCACCCGCACGCGGGCGGCGGGGCGGTACGAGGCGTTCAGCATGTCGGCGAAGCTCTCTTCGCCCTGGAGTGACGGCGTGGTGCCCTGGTTTTCCTTCATGGATGCTTCCCTGCCTGATCTTAGTGATTTATGTGGATAGCCAAGATTCGACACCTTATTGTAGTGCGGAACGGCTGCCGTGTCAAGGGGGACGCGGCCCGGAGGCGGCGGCGGGCTAGCGCGGACCGGCGGCGGGCTTGATCGCGGCCTGCAGCCCCTGGCGCTTTTCGGTGAAGACGTCGGGAGCCAGCGGCTGTCCCTTGTGCGTATGGACCTTGCCGTCCAGGAAGGCGCCCTCGGCGATGGCGATCTTCTGGCAGACGATGTCGCCGACCAGGCGGCCGCTGCAGCGGATCTCGACCCGGCCGGCGGCCTTGACCCGGCCGCGGATTTCGCCGGCCAGGACCAGGTTGCCCGCGGAAATCTGGCCCCGGACCGAGCCGTTCTCGCCGATGAACAGCAGGCCGGCAACCGCGACGTCGCCCTCGATCTCGCCTTCGAGCAGGACGTCGCCGGGGCCGGAGATGTTGCCGACGACGCGCGTGCGTCCCAGCAGGACCGACTTGCCGTCGGGCTCGGCGAAGCTTTCGCTGACTCTCGTGTTTTCCATGCTTGCTCCTAGAGGGGGGGTGATCTGCGGGACGGGTCCATCTCAGGCAAAAAACGACCGGCGCTCGGCCACGGCGAAGAACTCGTCGCAGGCGGCGCCCGTCGCGTCCAGGACGTTCTGGCGGCGCGGATCGCCGGGATGGAAAAACAGGACATGCAGGATGTCGCGGCTGCCCGGCCCCACGCAGGCGCGCAGCGAGTCTGCCGAAGGGTTGCCGAAGGCTCCCAACTCGTCGCGCAGCACGATCTTGCCCCGGAAGCCGAGGACCTCCTTGCGGATCCCCTGGTAGCGGTCGTCTTCCCGGCCCAGGTCCAGGGTCACCGCCCCCTGCAGCCGTTCCAGGTCGTACAGGCCGTAGGGCACCTGGAAGCGGAGCGAAAGCAGGTTGGTCAGGTCGACAAGCGGGTGGACGGCGGGGAAATCGCCCCGGGCGCGCAGGCGGCGCCAAAGGGCTTCCGAAGAGGGGCGGTGCTTGGTCGGATCGATGGCGAACTGGCGGTAGAGGCGCCGCGTCCAAGCGAAGCCGTCAGGCGGTTCCTCGGCGTGGGCGCGGCGCAGCGCCGCCGCCTGGCTGGCGATGGCGGCGGCGGGAGAAGCCCCCGGGCGCGGCGCCAGGCCGCGCTGGACGACGACGCCGGCGCTCAGCTTGCCGGCCAGAAGGTTTTCGATCGCGCAAAGGTCCGCCATGGTCGTTTGCAAATTCTAGCACAATGTGGTAAAAAAATCTGCGCCGCCGGGCGGCCTTTGCGGCCCGAGGAGACCCGCATGACCAAGTTTTTGCTCTGGCTCATCCTGCTGGTGATCAGCTGGCCCCTGGCCCTGCTGGCGCTGGTCCTCTATCCCCTGGTCTGGCTGCTGGCCATCCCTTTCCGCCTGCTGGGCGTCACGGTCAGCGCCGTTTTTGAGCTCCTGCGGGCGCTCCTGAACCTGCCGGCCAGGGTCCTGCGCGGCCCAGGCCGCTGAGCCGCCCGCCCCATGTCCGGCCGCCCGGCGGGCAGCCGCGCCTGGCTGGGCTGGGCGCTGTCTTCCCTGCTGGGCTTCGCGCTCACTAATTTCATCCTGGGCTACATTTCCGAAAAAAGCGCCGGCGCGCCTGGAGCCAGCGTGAAGGCGGCCATGATCCTCTGGCTCGGCTGCGGCCTGCTGGGTGCCTGCGGTGTTCTTGTTTTTAAGGCCACGGGCCGCGGCTTTTCCGCGATGGGCGGCAGCAGGCTCCTGGCGCTGCCCGTCGCCGCCGGCTTTACCCTGGCCCTGGGCATGCTGCTGCTCAAGAGCAGCCTGGCCGCCAATCCACTGGCCAAGGGGCCGATCGTGGCCGTCACCTCGAGCAACGCGCTGGTCGTCGCCCTGCTGGCATGGGCGCTCCTGCGCGAGAGGCTCTCCCCGGGGCAGGCGGCCGGTTTTCTGGTCGTCGTTTCCGGCGTCGCGCTGATCGGGTTGAGCGGAGGCGGCCGCGCCCATCTGGCCGCCGTCGGCCTGGCCGTCGCCGCCATGCTCCTCTTCGGGATCACGAATTTTCTGCTCAAGCTTGCCGGCGCCAGGGGCTGCGATTCGCTCGCGGCCGCCGTCGTTCTCTGGCTGGCCGTTGGCGCTTGCGGCGTCCTGGCCTTCGGCGGCAGCTGGCTCGTCCAGGGGGCCCCGCCCCTGCTGGGGAGCGCGGCCTTGAGCGGATGGAGCCTGCTGGCCGGCGTTTTCCTGGCGCTGGGCATGCTGGGAATCAAAAAGGCCGTTACCCTGGGGCAGGCCGGACCGGCTGCGGCCGTCTCCGGAGCGAACGCCATCCTGGTCGGCCTGCTTGACCTGGCGCTGCTGGGCCGCTGGCTGCCGGACTTGAAGCTGGCCGGCATGCTTCTTGCCGTCGCCGGCATCGTTCTCTTGTCCCTGGCCCGCCCGCTGCCGAGGCAGGAGGCGCATGGAGGAAGAGGATGACAGAGGAGCAAGCAATCTCAGGTCTCTTTTCCGCCAATTTCTTCGCTGTTTCCTGCACGTGATTGCTCGCTGAGAGTTCGGAAAGGGGTTTTATGCTTTTTGCTTTTTCCTTTTGCCTTTTTACCTTGGCTTCGGAATCTCCTCGATTTCGCCGCGGAGCCTGAAGAGAGGCTGGCCGACGCGGACCGGCTCGCCTTTGGCGACCAGCACCCCGGCGACGAGCCCGGCGGGGACGACCAGGACGATCGTTGAGCCCATGGCGAAACGGCCCATTTCGGCCATCTGCACCGCGGTCAGGTCAAGGGCTTGCCATGCGCCCGGGGCCGGCAGCCCGCCGGGAAGGTGGGCCATGCCGATGTTGCCCACGAAGGTGGCGCCGACGGCGACCATGTACAGCGGCTGCTCCTGCACGCAGAAGCGCGTGACGACCCTCTCGTTGCGGATGTAGAGGCGCTTCACGCGGTTCACGGAAAAATCGTTGACCGGGAAGAGGCGGGTGCCGCCATGGAATGAACCGCTGATGCGGCCCGCTACGGGGTAGTGGAATCGGTGGTAATCCCTGGGGGACAGGTAAATCGTCGCCACGTAGCACGGGCGGGAGGGATCGAGCGTCTCCGCCAGCAGCAGGCTCAGGGGATAGCTCCAGCCCTTTACCTGGGTGGCCGCGCCGCTGGCGACAAGCTCCAGTTCGCTCAGCTGGCCGTCGGCCGGCGCCAGGATGCAGCCGGCGTCGGCTTTCAGCGGCCGCTGCCGCGGATCGAGCGGGCGCTGGAAAAAATCGGCCAGCGAGCCGTACTGCTCGGGCCGGCCCTGGAACCCGGCCATGTCGATCGCGTAGCTCTTTTGAAAGCGGCGGATCATGCACCGGGCCAGCCAGCGCGGCCGCCGCAAGCGCATGACGCGGCCGTACAATCGGCTGAGCGGAATCCACGAGATGGGGGACAGCAGCGCGCGGCCGAGGAAGGCGGAGAGGTTGTTCATGGGGTTCTGCCTGGATACGATTGTACAGTCGGCTTTCCAGGGTGTCAAACGCGGCGGCCGCTTCTCCGGCCTTTCTTGCCGGGTCGGGCGAATCGTGCTATCCTGTGGCTTGAGCTCCCCGACCCCCGTTCTTACCCGCAGGAAGATCGCCCTATTCTGGATGCCGCTGTTCTCCACCTGGCTGATGATGGGGGTGGAGGGGCCGTTCATCGCCGCCGTCATCGCCCGCCTCGGCGACGCCACGTTCAACCTGGCCGCCTACGGCGTCGCCTTTTCGCTGGGCATGTTCTTCGAAGCGCCGATCATCATGATGCTCAGCGCCGCCAACGTGCTGGTGAAGGGCCGGCGCAGCTACATGAAGCTCCGGCGCTTCAATGTCCTGCTGAACGCGCTGATCACCCTGGCCATGGCGCTGGTCCTGGTCCCGCCGGTTTTTTTCTGGCTGAGCGAGCGGCTGATCGGCATGCCGCGGCCCGTTTCCCTCCTTTGCCGCCAGGCCACGCTGTTGCTGCTCCCCTGGCCGGCGGCCATCGGCTTCCGCCGCTTCTATCAGGGCATTCTCATCGGCAACGGCATGCCGCGCCGGGTGGCCTACGGCACGGTGGTGCGCCTGGCCGCCATGGCGGCGACGGCGCTGGGGCTCACCCTGTTCTCCCCGCTTCCCGGCGCCAGCGTGGGCGCGGCCGCCCTGTCGGCGGGGGTGGTGATGGAGGCCGTCGCCAGCCGCATCATGGCCCGGGGGCTGATCCAGAGACTCCTGGGCGGCGACAGGCCGGAGGAGCCACGGCTCATCGGCAGCCGCGAGCTGGCGGCCTTCTATTTTCCGCTGGCGCTGACCTCGCTCCTGAGCCTGGCCGTCCATCCCATGATGTCGTTTTTCCTGGGCAAGGCGCGGCTGCCCATCGAGTCTCTGGCCGTGTTGCCGGTGGTGAACTCGCTGGCCTTCGTCTTCCGCAGCGTCGGTCTTTCCTTTCAGGAGGCCGCCATCGCTCTGCTCAAGACGGGCGGGGAGTCAACCCGCCGGCTGCGCTCCTTCGCCTGGCTGCTGGGGGCGGCGAGCTCGGGGATCATGCTGGCCATCGCCTTCTCCCCCGCCGTCGGCCTCTGGTTCAGCGGCGTGTCGGGGCTGGCTCCCGACCTGGCCCGCCTGGCCGTCGTTCCCACCCGCATCTTCTCGCTGATCCCGGCCTTCGAGGTCCTGCTCGCTTTCCAGCGCGCCCGCCTGGTGGTCGGCCAGAGGACCCGCCCGATCACCATGGCCACCCTGCTGGAGGTCGGCGTAATCGCCGCCGCCCTTTGGCTGGCGGTGTTCTCGTCCGGCCTGGTGGGCGTGACCGCCGCCGCCCTGGCCGCCATGAGCGGCCGCGTCTGCGCCGTCTTTTACCTGCAGCGCACCCTGGGCCGCCCCGGCCTGCGCCTGGATCAGCGCGCGGCGATCAGGTCGTAGAGGATTTTCGCGAACAGCAACAGCAGCGAGAACAGGAACACCGGCCGGATGACCCGGCTGCCGCGGCGGATGACCAGCCTGGCGCCCAGGAGGTTGCCGGCGATGCCGGCGGCGGCGGCGGGGACGCCGATGGCGTAGAGGATCTTGCCGTGGGCGATGAATGTGGCCACGGCGGCGATGTTCGAGGCCAGGTTCACCACCTTGGTGTTGGCGTTGGCCGTGACGAAGTCGTACTTCAGCGCCAGGGTATAGAACAGGATGAGAAACGTGCCGGTGCCCGGCCCGAAAAAGCCGTCATAGAAGCCGATCAGCAGCGCGGCCAGCGCCGAGAGAACAAAAGTGCGCCGCCGCGGCTGGCGCTGGGAATGGTTTTTACGGCCGAGTCCTTTGTTGGCCAGGGTAATGACGGCCACGATCGGAATCAGCGCGATCAGCAGCCAACGCAGGAAGTCGGGGCGCACGAGCAGCACGGCGCTGGCGCCGAGAAAGGAGCCGCCCAGGGCGAGGATGGCGCTGAGCAAGGCCACGCGCACGTCGATCAGCCCGTGCTGCTGGTAGCGCAGGGTGGCGAAAAGGGTGCCGAAGCTCGACGAGAACTTGTTGCTGCCCAGGGCGAAGTGGGGCGGCAGGCCCGCCGCCAGGTAGGCCGGCACCGAGAGCAGGCCGCCGCCGCCGGCGATCGAATCGACGAGGCCGGCGAGGAAAACGGCGGGCAGCACGATCAGGAAAACCTGCAGCGTCGGCTCCATGGGCGATTCAGCCCCTGCCGAAGTGGTCGTGCCAGAGGTGGAACTGCACCAGCGCCCACAGCCGGTGGGCATGGTTCTCGCGGTTGGCCAGGTGCTCGGCGATCATGGCCTCGACGGCCGGGTAGGAAAAAAGCCCCATCTCCTCGATGCGCTTCCTGGACAGCGTCGCGCGCAGCAGCTCCAGCAGCTCGCCCTTGAGCCAGTTCTTGATGGGGATGGAGAAGCCTTCTTTCTGGCGGTAAATGGTCGCGTCGTCCAGGATGCCAGCCATGGCCTTCTTGAAGAACCATTTGCCGGTCTTGCCGTGCACCTTCCAGTTGGGGGGCAGGGAAAAGGCGAATTCCACCAGGTGCTTGTCGAGCAGCGGCGCGCGCGTCTCCAGCGACGCGGCCATGCTCATGCGGTCGACCTTGACCATGATGTCATCGACCAGGTAGGTCTTCAGGTCGAGATACAAGTCCTGGTTGAGCCCCTGGAAGCGGCGGCTGCGCTCGAAATGGCGGCGGAAAGGCTCGCGCTGCGGCAGGTCGGCGAGGAAGCTTTCGCGCATGAACTCCGGAGTGTAGAGCTGCCGCTTCTGCCTTCGCGACAGGAACAGCATCCAGCGGAAGTGGCGGTTGGCCGGATCCAGCGCCAGCCCTTCGCTGAAGCGCTTGAGGCGGTTGACCGTTCCTTTCTTGAGGCCGGTGGGCGGCAGCAGGCGCAGCGAGGCGGCGGCCAGCCCGCGCAGCGGGCCGAGCAGGGGCGCGTCGAGGCAGCGGGAGACGTCTTGCGCCCGGTAGTGCTCGTAGCCGCCGAAGATCTCGTCGCCGCCGTCTCCCGAGAGGGCGACCGTCACCTTCTCCCTGGCCGTGCGCGAAACGAGGTAGGTCGGGAAATTGGAAAAATCGCTTAGCGGCTCGTCCAGGCTGCCGGCCAGCCGCTCGACCAGGCCGCCGATGTCGGCCGCCAGCGTCCGTTCGTGGTGGTCGGTCTTGAAACGGGCGGCCACGCGGCGCGAATGCTGGAGCTCGCTGTACGACTTTTCCTCGAAGCCGATCGAGAACGTCTGCACCGGCGCGGGCGACAGGCGGGCCATGGCCGCCACCACGGCGCTGGAATCGATGCCGCCGGAAAGGAACGCCCCGAGGGGGACGTCGGAGATCATGCGCAGGCGCACCGACTCCTCGAGCAGCCCCAGGAACTTTTCGCGGGCGGCGGCAAGCGTGGGCGGCGGCTCCTGCGGGGCGACGTCCCAGTACTCGCGCAGGGCGGCTGCGCCGTTTTCAAAGACGAGCAGGTGGCCGGCCGGGAGCTTGCGCACCGAGCGCAGGATGGACAAAGGGGCCGGGACGTATTCCAGGGTCAGGAAATAGTCGAGCGCTTCGGGGTCGATCTCGCGGCTGATGCCGGGAAACTCCAGGATGGCCTTGATCTCCGAGCCGAAGACCAGCTGCCGCCCCGGCGCCAGGGAATAGTAGAGGGGCTTCTTGCCGATGGGGTCGCGGGCCAGGACCAGGCGGCGGTTTTGCCGGTCGTAGATGGCGCAGGCGAACATGCCGCGCAGCTTGGCCGCGAAATCCAGGCCGAACTCCTCGTAGAGGTTGACCACCACCTCGGTGTCGCTCTGGGTGCGGAACCGGCAGCCGCGGGCCATGAGCTCGGAGCGCAGCTGGCGGAAGTTGTACACCTCGCCGTTGTAGGCGATCCAGCAGCGGCCGCTGTGGCTGGCCAGCGGCTGGTGGCCGGTGTCCAGGTCGATGATGCTCAGGCGGCGGGCGGCAAGGCCGACGCCGTCCTTCAGGAAGAACCCCTCGTCATCCGGGCCGCGGTGGACCAGGCGGTCGTTCATCCGTTTCAGGTCGGCGGCGCCGGCCGCCGGCGCCAACTGGAAAAATCCGCAGATGCCGCACATGCCCGGTTATTACTGGATGCCGTCCGCGGGGACGATGCCCGGCCGCCCGGGCGCTGCGCCGCCTGCCGAGGCGGATCGCCCGCAGCGGATCGGAAAATGGTTCAAGCGCTGACGAGCCTTACTTGAAGCTCTTGACCGCCTCGTTTTCGTTCTCGAAAGTTTCGAAGACCGTGATCAGCTTGGTCACCACCATCAGGTCCTTGACCTTGTTGCTCAGGTTGGCGATCTTCACCGTGCCGCCTTCCTTCTTGAGGGTGGTGTAGGAGCGGACGACCTCGCCCAGGCCGGTCGAATCCAGGTACGGCACCTCGGCGAAATTCAGGACCAGCTGCTTCTCCTTGTCCTTGAGCGCGCCGTTGATCGACTGGCGAAGTTCTTCGATCCCGTCGCCGAAGAGGATCTTGCCCTTGAGGTCGAGGACGGTAACATTGCCGTGTTTTCTCTTTTCGATCTTCATGCTTGTCTCCTTTGTTGCGGCCTTAAAAACATTCTATAGCACAAGCCAAAAAAAAATTCAACCGTTTTCTTCACGGCGCCGCCCCGGCTCATGGGCAGGGCACGAGCTCGTAATCGGGGTTGCCGAAGCCGATCTCGCGGGCGTGCTCGATCTGCACCCGGCAGGGGATGTCGTGGGCCAGTTCAGACAGGGGGCGCCCGGCCGTTCGTTCCACCAGGTCGAGCGAGGCGGCATCGAGCGCCACCGGGTCGGAGGCGACGAGCACGCCGATGTCGGGCACGATCTTCTTGTAGCCCGACATGCAGTCGCAGTCCTTGCTGACGCGGGTCAGGAAGTTGACGTAGACCGCCTTTTTCCCCTTGGCCGCGGCCACGCCCAGGGCGTGCTCGACGATCTTGCGCTGCAGGTCCTCGTAGGTCGCCGACCAGTTGTAGCCGATGGCGTCGTAGCGGCAGACGGTCAGGCACTGGGCGCAGCCGATGCAACGGGACTTGTCGATGACGGCGAGGCCGGCCTTGAGGACGATGGCCTGGGCCGGGCACCAGAGGACGCAGGCGTTGCAGCCGCTGCACTGCTTTTTTTTCACCGCGGGGGTGGCGGTCGAGTGCTGCTCCAGCTTGCCGCGGCGGCTGGCGCAGCCCATGCCCATGTTTTTCAGCGCTGCGCCGAACCCCGAGGCCAGGTGGCCGGTAAAATGGGAGGCCAGGACCGGAGCCTGGGACTTGACGATCTGCGAGGCGATCTTGACCTGGCGGTAGATGCGGCCGGGGATCGCCACCTCGACCTCCTCGTCGCCGGTCAGGCCGTCGGCCATGAGGATCGGCAGGCCGGTGCCCTCGAAGCCGAAGCCGTGCTGCTGGGCCAGCTCGATATGGGTCACGGCCTGGTTGCGCATGCCGCTGTACAGGGTGGCCGTGTCGGTCAGGAAGGGCAGGCCGCCCCGCTCCCGGACCAGGCGGCCCATCATCTTGAAGTACAGGGGGCGGACATAGCCTTTGCCGCCCTTTTCCCCGAAGTGGGTCTTGAAGGCCACCAGGTCGCGGGCGGCGACGAAAGAAAAAAGATCGCGGCCGGCCAGGAGCGCCTCCAGCCTGCCCGCGACATTCTCGTCGGGCTCGTTGTCGGCGACCGGCATGAACAGCACTTTCTCCTTCATGAATCCTCCACCTCGGCGCGGATCACCAAAATTCTTTAATATTATGGGCCGTTTCGGAAAGAATTCCCGGCGCCCGTCCCGCGGCGGCGTCCAGGGCCCGCCAGCATCCTACCACCGCCGGGGGAAATGTCAACGCCAGCGCGGGCGGCGGAAAAAAAACGATTAAGATGCTCCATAATTCTTGACTTTTTATTTCCCGCATGGTACAGGTTTGGTCTAGCAGGAGGTCGCCATGAACAAAAAGTACCTGGCCGAAGACATCGCCAAGAGGATCTCCATAAAAAAATACGAAGCCTACAACTTCATCGACCTGTTCATCGAGGTGGCCCTGGACAATCTCGGCAAGGGGCGCAAGCTGGTCCTGTCCAAGTTCGGCACCCTGATCATCAAGAAAAAGAACAAGAAGCGGGTCATCAACCCCATCAACCGCGAGCCGATGATCATCCCGCCCACCAAGATCGTGAAGTTCATCCCCTCGGAAAGCCTGAAAAAGAAGTTCGAGGGAAATGGCTGACTTCGGTGAAGAGCAGCTAAAAAGGATCTCGCTTCAC
>CAYXCX010000021.1:1102-2269 GCA_964463405.1 uncultured Clostridia bacterium | reverse complement strand
CTGGCTTTTCGCAATCCCCGGGCGCGGCGGCACATTTTGCGCAACCGGGTCAAGGTTTCCGATTTCTTCCGCCTGGAGCCGCGCCAACTGGAGGAAAACGGCCTGTTTCCCGAGGAGATCCGCGCCGTGCGCGAGCGCGATTGGGCCGCCGCCGAGCGCGAAGTCTCGCGACTCGAGGGCAGCGGCATCGCCATCGTTTTCCGCGGCGACCCCGGCTACCCGGCGCGGCTGGGAGAAATCTACGATCCGCCCGACCTGCTCTACGTGCTGGGCGACCGCTCCTTGCTGGCCCGCGAGATGCTGGCCGTGGTCGGCTCGCGCCGCGGCGGCGCCTACGGCCAGGCGGCCCTCAACCGCCTGCTGCCCCCCTGCAGCCGGGCCGGGCTGGTCGTGGTCTCGGGCATGGCCTTCGGCATCGACTCCATGGCCCACCGCCTGGCCCTGCGCGAGGGGGGCGCCACGGTCGGCGTCAATCCCGGCGGCCTGCTGCACCTGAGCCCGCCGGGCAACTCGGCGCTGATCCGGCGCATCGTGGAGCGCGGCGCCGTCATCAGCGAGTTTCCCCTCGACGTCACCCCCCGCCCGTTCCTGTTCCCGGTGCGCAACCGCATCATCTCCGGCGTTTCGCGGGCGGTGCTGGTGGCGGAGGCGGCCCGGCACAGCGGCTCGCTGATCACCGCCCGCCTGGCCCTGGACCAGGACCGCGAGGTGCTGGCCGTGCCGGGCAACATCGATTCGGCATTGAGCCAGGGGACCAACTGGCTGCTGCAGCAGGGGGCCAAGGCGGTCGTCGCCGCCGCGGACATCCTGGAGGAATACGGCCTGGCGGCGCCGGCCGGCGAGCGGGCGCTGGCCGACCTGAGCCCCAAGGAGAGGCGGCTGCTTGACTTGTGCGGCGAAAATGAGGTAAAAGAGATCGATTTCCTGGTGGAACAATTCCAGCTGCCTCCCGCCGAGACCCTCTCGCTGCTCATGGGCCTGGTGCTGAAGAACCTGGTCGTCCAGGAGGCGGGCGGCTACCGAAGGACCAGTCATGGCTAAAAAGACGTTGATCATCGTCGAATCGCCGGCCAAGTCGCACACCATTTCCCGCTATCTGGGAGACGGCTTCGTGATCAGCTCCTCGATGGGGCACGTTCGCGACCTGCCGGCGGCCGTCCTGGGCAT
>CAYXCX010000021.1:0-1092 GCA_964463405.1 uncultured Clostridia bacterium | reverse complement strand
CATCGACCTGAAGAACCAGTACCGCCCCTTCTATGAAAACCTGCCGGGCAAGGCGCAGCTGATCAAGGAGCTGCGCCGCCAGGCGCACGCGGCCGAGCGCGTGCTGCTGGCCTCCGACCCCGACCGCGAGGGCGAGGCCATCGCCTTCCACCTGCAGCAGATCCTGCAGGGGGAAAACCAGAACATCCTGCGCGTGCTGTTCCACGAGATCACCCGCGCCGCGGTGCTGGAGGCGGTGGAGCACCCGCAGGCCCTCGACGCCCACAAGGTCGACTCGCAGCAGATGCGCCGCCTGCTCGACCGCCTGGCCGGCTACAAGATCAGCCCGGTGCTGCAGCGCAAGATCGGCGGGCCGCTCTCGGCCGGGCGCGTGCAGTCGATCGCCCTGAAGCTGATCGTGGAGCGCGAGAAGGAGATCGGCGCCTTTGTTTCCGAGGAGTTCTGGACCGTGGCCGTGGAGCTGCTGGGCTCGCGCAAGCCGTCGTTCGTCGCCAAGCTGGAGAAGCGCGACGGCAAGCCCCTGGCCATCGCCGACCGCCAGGGCTGCGAAGCCGTCCTGGCCGACCTGAAGCAGCGCGACTACGTCCTGGAGCGCGTCCGCAAAAAGTCGCGCAAGCGCAAGGCGCCGCCGCCGCTGATCACCTCCACCCTGCAGCAGGAGGCGTTCCGCCGCTTCAAGTTCCCGGTCAAGAAGACCATGCAGCTGGCGCAGCAGCTCTACGAGGGGCTGACCCTGGGCGGCGGCGAACCCACCGGCCTGATCACCTACATGCGCACCGACTCCTTCCGCGTGTCCGACGCGGCCCGCGACCAGGCCCGCGAGCACATCGCCGCCGCGCTGGGGCGGGAGTACTGCCCGGCGACGGCCAACGTCTTCAAGCGCAAGTCCAAGATCCAGGACGCCCACGAATGCATCCGCCCCACCTTTCCCTTCCACCCCCCCGAGGCGGTCAAGGGCGACCTGAACCCCGGGCAGTACAAGGTCTACCAGCTCGTCTGGGAGCGCTTTTTCGCCTCGCAGATGGCCGACGCCGAGATCGAGGAGACGCAGTTCGAGGTGGCCAACGGCGGCTACCTGCTGCTCAGCAAGGG
>CAYXCX010000020.1:6973-14725 GCA_964463405.1 uncultured Clostridia bacterium | reverse complement strand
TCTTACTTTTACCTTTTACCTTTTTCCTTTTACCTTTGAAGTCTCATCGATTCTTCGCCCTTCTATCCGTCTTCTTTTGTTTGCATTTTAACCCCCAGGCAAAATTACTCGCGAGTAAATTTGACAGGTGGTTAAAATCACCGTATATCAGGCGCTATCATTCTTGCGCCAACTGATCTGAATCTACTTAAAAAAAACCTGGAATCTCCGGCAGCGCCCTGGCCATGAGATTTTAAGTTAGATGAGTTAGAAAGTAGAGGATACCCAGGATGACGGCAACCTTTTCCGACTACTGCCAGCATGGATTCACATATTGTCTCATTAAAAAATCTATAGAGGAGGCGATCCATTGACTTTTCACTAATATTGGGTATAATGATTCCAATTTGAGGCGCAAAATGGAATCGATCAGCCGATTTTTAAAAAAGCCAAAAGAGAGCTTTTTCCTGTTCGGTCCAAGGGGCACAGGCAAGTCGACCTGGGTGCAGGCAGCTTACAAAAATGCCCTGGCCATTAATCTCCTAGAACCCGACGTGTTCCGCCGCTTTGCGGCCCGCCCCGAAACCCTGCGCGACCTGGTCCACGCCTGGAAAAATTCGGCCGAGGTCCTGATCGATGAAGTGCAGAAAGTACCCGAGATCCTCGACGCGGTGCACCAGCTGCTGGAGGAAAAACGCGGGCTGCAGTTCATCCTGACCGGATCGAGCCCCCGCAAGCTGAAGCGCAGCGGCGTCGACCTGCTGGCCGGGCGGGCGGCGTTGAAAACCATGCACCCGTTCATGGCCGCCGAGCTGGGAGATGGCTTCCACATGGACAAGGCATTGCAGACCGGCCTGCTGCCGGTCGTCTGCGGCGCAAGGGACCCGGGCGAAGCGCTGAAGGGCTACGTGGCGCTCTACCTCAAGGAGGAAGTGCAGGCGGAGGGGCTGGTGCGCAACATCGGCGCCTTCGCCCGCTTCCTGGAGGCGGCAAGCTTCTCGCACGCCGCGGTGCTCAATGTCAGCAACATCGCCAGGGACTGTGAAGTCGAGCGCAAGACGGTTGAAGGCTACCTGGCCATCCTGGCTGACCTGCTGCTGGCCTTCCAGCTGCCGGTATTCTCCCGGAAGGCAAAGCGGCAACTGAGCGGGCATCCCAAGTTTTTCCTGTTCGACGCCGGGGTGTTCCAGGCCCTGCGGCCGCGCGGGCCGCTGGACCTTCCCCAGGAAATCGCGGGCGCCGCCCTGGAAGGGCTCGTGGCCCAGCACCTGCGCGCCTGGGCGGCGTATTCAGCGGGCAAGAACGATCTTTTCTTCTGGAGGACGCGCTCGGGAGTGGAGGTGGACTTCGTGGTCTACGGCGACGCCGGCTTCTGGGCGATCGAGGTGAAAAACTCGGCCAGGATCAGCGATGCCGACCTGCGGCCGCTGCGCTCCTTTATGGAGGATTTCCCCGGCTGCCGGCCCATTTTCCTGTACCGCGGCCGCGAGCGGCTTATGCGCCATGGGGTGCTTTGCCTTCCCTGCCGCGAATTCCTGCTCCAGCTCAGACCCGACAAGCCGCTGCCCGTGTGACTCCGTGGACAGTTCGATCATTCTCGATGACGTTGAAACGTTGAAAGGGGAAAAACGTTGAAGCGTTGAAACGTTGAAGAGTTCAACAGTTGAAGGGTTCGGAAATTTTTCTCCAAAAGTGCGGCTTCCCTCCTCCTCGGTCATTCGTCGACCCGTCTTCAGGCGCTTGCCTCTTACTTTTGCCTTTTTACTTTTGCAAAATTAAAAAAAATAAAATTTTTTATTGACATACTGTGCGAGATATACTATTATTATGGCATGCAGTTAAATGACACCGAACAGTATGAAGCAGGCCGAAGAGGCCGGAGGCGCCATGGACAATGAGCTGGCCGGCATCGAGACCGAGATGAAGCGGGGCTTCCTGCAGCTCCTGGTCCTGGTGGTGCTGGAAAAGGCGGCCTACGGCTACGCCATGGTGCGCGCCTTCCGCGACCTGGGCTACGAGGTCGAGGAGAACACCCTCTATCCCCTGCTCAGGCGGCTGGAGAAGCGCGGCCTGATCGAGGGCAAGTGGGACGTCAGCGAGGACCGGCCGCGCAAGTTCTACGCCGTCACCCAGGCAGGCAGGGAGTTGCGCCGGGAGCTCCTGGGAATTTGGGAGCGGCAGGACGAGATCATCAAGAAGACCGTCAAGGAGAACCGCCATGCATAAAAATTTGGAAAAGTTCCTGGAGGAGATCGGCCATTTTCTTCCCGACGAGGCCGAGCGCAAGGAGATATTGGAGGAGATTTGCAGCCATATCCTGGAGAAGGCCGCGCAGGCTGGGGAGCCCGTAGCCGACGCGGCCGTCGACGAAGCCATCGCCGCCTTCGGCCAACCGCAGCAGGCGGCCGAACGATACCTGGAGAGCAAGCCGATCATCGCCCCCGCCTACCGGCGCTTCCTGTTCCGCTACACGAGCATCCTGTTCGCCCTGCACCTGGCTCTGATCGCCTTCGCCGTCGCCGGCGGCGGGAGCTTCGTCATGTTTCCCTTCTTTTTCATCCCCCGCCTCGGCGTCCTCGACGCGGTCATGTACCTGCCCATGGCTTTCCTGGCCGATTTCGGCGCCGTCGCCCTGTTCCTCTACGCCGTCACCCGCGGCGGCGGCAAGGTGCGGCTGCCCTGGCCCAAGCTGGGCTCCGACCTGAAGGAGCTGCAGGCGCGGCCGCTGCGGTTCCTGGCCGGCAGGATGGGCTTGCTGGCCGGCGCCGCCGTCGCCCTGGCCCTGACCGGCTGGGCGCTCAGCCTGTATCTCAGGCATGGGGCGCTGTTCTTCGTCAACCTGAACGCCAGGCGGCCGCTGTTCACGCCCCAGCCCGGCCGCATCCTCTCGCTGGTCGTCCTGGTCATGCTCGCGGCCATGGCCATCAACCTGCTGGCCCGGTTGTACACCGGCTCGCGGCGAATCTCCTGCTGGGTCAACGCCGCCGCCGACGCCGTTTCCCTGGTGCTGCTGGGAGGACTTATCCGCCTGCCGTTCAGCCAGCTTTTCGCCGCGCGCCTGCCCGAAAGTTTTCAGGCCTGGCTCCGCCCCAGCCTGTCAGCCTCGCTGCTGGTCCTAGCCCTGGTGATCGCCGGCGACCTGGTCCTCAACCTGGCGCGCCTGGGGCGCAAGCGCCTGACTGAATAGAAAAAGACGCCAGACGTTAGACGCCAGGCGTTAGCAAGACAAAGAGGGTGAAACGCGAAAGGGAATACAAACCCCTCGGCGCAAGGCGGAGTGCGTAAGGCGTACGGCAACCGCCGGATAGTTCGCTGGCGTTCAGGTTTTTGGTTTGCCTAACACGAACACCGAGATCTCGCTGCAGACATCCCCTCCTTGCCATGAATTCGCTTGTGGGGTATAACCGGTTCATGAGCAAGAAGACCCCGCCTTCGCTGGACGATTGGCTCCGGGAGATCAGGGCCGGCTGCCCGCCCGAGTCGCTGGGCATGATCCTGTTCCACAGCGGCGTGGTGCGCGCCACCTCCAAGCAAGGGAGGCCGGTCGAGGGGATGACCCTCTCATACGACCCGGCGGCGCTGCGCCGGGCGCTGCTCCGCTTCCGCCGCCGCGAAGGCGTCGCCGCCATCCGCGCCTGGATCAACCAAGGGGCCCTGGCCGTCGGCGGCGACATCATGCGCCTGTGCGTCGCCGGCCGCTTCCGCAGCGACGTCCTGCCGGCGTTCCAGGAGCTGCTGGCCCTGATCAAGAACGACATCGTCCGCGAAGAGGAGCAGGGGCGGAAGCGGAAGCGAACGAGCCCGAGTGCCGAGTGACAAGGAACAGCGATTGATCGTTTCTCGCCACCTGTCACTGATTACGGAAGTTTGGGCTCTCCCCGCTCCTGCCACCTTCATCCAAGCCCGTTCCTATTCAACAATGATCTCATCGATAAATTGCCAGGCGCTGCGGCCGGCGCCGACGTGGCCGGGCGGGCACGCGCCGCTGCCGCGGGCGGTCAGGCGCAGGTAGCGGCACGGGCGCGGCGCAAAGCGCAGGTCGGCCTCGCGGGCGGCCAGCAGGGTGAAGTCCTCCTCCGGCGCCCAGGACAGCGACGCGGCCGGCGTCCATTCCCGGCCGTCCAGCGAGACGGCGGCTTCAATGCCCGCGGGAGGGAAGATCCAGGCGGCGGGATGGACCAGGAAGCGCGCCGCCACCCGGGCGATCGTCCGCTTGCGGCCGAGGTCCAGAACCGCCTCCAGGTCGCCGCCCTCCACGCCCAGCCAGCAGCCGTCGCGGTGCATGAGCGAACCGCCAATGCCGTCGACGAGCAGGCGCTCGCCCCCCGTCTCGGGCCGCAGCCGGCCGCTGGCCTTCAGGCGCACGGGGGCGAACGCCCCCCGGTGGCGGCTCAGGACGAACTCGGCCGGACGGCCGAGCCTGCCGACGCCGGCAAAGAGGGCGGCGCGGACCCGGCCGCCGCCGGCCAGGACGAACGGCTTGCGGTAGCGGCGCGAGCGCGGCCCCGGCTCGCTCCCGTCGAGGGTGTAGCGGGCCATGGCCGCTGGCAGCCCGTGGGCCATCTCGATCCTCCACGCCTTCCTGCCCGGCAGCGCCGTCGCCTGGATGACCGGCCGCCAGGCCGTGTCTGCCAGGGCCATTCCCGCGGCGAGCAGGCCCCGCCGCAGCCCGCCCAGGCGGGAGCGGAACGATTCCCAGCCCCGCCGGGCGCGATCGCTCCACACCGCTTCGGCCAGGGCGGCCAGGCGCGGCCACATCATATAGGAAGCATGCTTGGGACTGGCAACGTACTCGGTCCAGAGGTTGGCCTGGCCGCCCAGCACGCGCCGGGCCTCGTCGGCCGTCAGCTCGGCCGGGATCGGCTCGAAGGCATAGACCTTTTCCAGCGGCACGAAGCCGCCGATGGCCGGCGGCTCGAAGCGCGGGTCGCCCTGGTAGTAATCCAGGTAATTGGAGTCGGTCGGCGCCATGACCACGTCGTGCCCCTGGCGCGCCGCGGCGATCCCCCCCGCCATCCCCCGCCAGGACATGACCGCGGCTGCGGGCGCCAGCCCGCCCTCGAGGATCTCGTCCCAGCCCATGAGCCGCTTGCCGCGCGATCCCAGGTGCTTCTCGATGCGGCGGATGAACCAGCCCTGCAGTTCGGCCTCGTTCTTCAGCCCCTCGGCGGCGATGCGCGCCTGGCACTTGGGGCATGCCTGCCAGCGCGTCTTGGGGCATTCGTCGCCGCCGACGTGGATCCAGGGTCCGGGAAACAGCTCCGCCGCCTCGTCCAGGACGTCCTTCAGGAAGGCGAAGGTTTCCTCGTTGCCCGCGCAGTACACGTCCTCGAACACGCCCCACTGGGGCATGCGGGCGAAAGGGCCGCCGCTGCAGGAGAGGCGGGGGAAAACGGCCAGGGCGGCGGTGGCGTGGCCCGGCATCTCGATCTCCGGAACCACGGTGATGAAGCGCTCGGCGGCGTAGGCCACGATCTCGCGCACGTCCTCGCGGCTGTAGAAGCCGCCGGCGGCGGCCTGGGCGGCGAGCTCGGGGTATTGCCTGACCTCCAGGCGCCAGGCCTGGTCGTCGGTCAGGTGCCAGTGGAAGCGGTTCAGCTTGAACAGCGCCATCTCGTCCAGGCACTCCTTGATGAACTCCTTGGCAAAGAAGTGCCGGCAGCAGTCGAGCATGAAGCCGCGCCAGGAGAAGCGCGGCGTGTCGACGATCTCCAGGCAGGGCAGCGACAGGGCCGTCCCGGGGCTGGCGGCCAAAAACAGCATGCGCAGGGTCTGCCCGCCGTAGAACAGGCCGGCCGGCCGGGCGGCGCGCAGCAGGACCGCGGCGGGGGCGATTTTGAGCTCATAGCCCTCCTGGCCGAGCCGCCCCTCCTCCCCGGGCTCGATGGCAAAGGTGACCAGTGGAGCTTCGCCCGGCGGCTCGGATGGAGGCGCGGCGGCGGGGCCCGGCGGCTGCTGCTCGAGCCAGAGGCGGAATTTTCCCAGGACGCGGGCGGCTTTCCTGCGCTCGGCCGGGGAAGCCTCGCCGCCGGCGAAGACGAAGCGCGCCGACTCGCCCAGCAGAAAGCGGCCCGGCTGGCTTTTCACGGCCAGCGGCTGCGGGATGAGCGCCGGGAGAGCGACCGTCTCGGGCGCGGGAATGGGGCGGCCTGCGGCCAGCCCGGCGAACGCCAGGCACAAAGCGAAGATCCGTTTCATGCGCATCTCCTCGGCCGCGGCGGCGGCGCGGATTACTCGGCCGTCGCGGCGTTTTCCAGCGCCGCCAGCGCCAGGAACATCCAGGCGCCGTGGGGCAGCCACTGCTCCGACCAGCGCCAGTTGTGGCTCGGATCGGCGTCCCAGGGGGAAGGCAGGAAGGCGATGTCGCCCTCGTCGGCCATAGCCGAGGTGACGCCGTTGCAGATGCCGCCTGGGGCGTTGGGAAAGCCGGGCAGGTAGTCGGGGCTGTTCCGCCCCCGCCCCTGCAGCATGCAGGCGTCGAAGGGGTTGAGCCCCAGGATCCAGTCGAGCTGGTTCACGGCATAGCGCCGCAGGACCTCGCCGCCCGCCCTGGGAAATTCGCGCGCGGCCAGCAGCGCCGCGGCGGCCAGCGACGCCAGGCGGGCGTTCTCCCCCTGCCACCAATAGCCGCTCTCGTTGTCGTGGGGCATGAAGAAGGCGGCGCGGCGCGGGCTCCGGGTCCCCTGCACGTACTGCCGCGCCAGCCCGAACGGGTTGACGGCCTCGCGGGTGATCCCCATCTCGAATTTCAGCGAGTTCGAGATCGCCTCGAGCGCCGTTGCCCGGCGCGGGGCGTCGGGCTCGATCTGCACATAGCGCAGCAGGGCGACCACCGGCAGGCCGGCCTCGACGGCGTGCCAGAACGGCCGCTGGCCCTTGTCGTCGGCCCGCCACCAGCCCTGGTATCTGCCGTCCGCGGCCAGGCGTGCGCCCAGCGAAGCTGCGCGCCGGCGGGCGGCCTCCAGGAATTCCGCATCCTTCGTCGCGGCGAACAGCTCGCTGGCCGCCAGCAGGGCGCAGTAGTCATCGACGATGTTCTCGCGGCCGTCGTTCAGGTACTCCAAATTGCGCGCCTGCAGGTGGCGGAAGCCCTTCACCGCCTTTTCCAGGTAGGCGGAGGCGGCGAACTCCCCTCCCCGGCCCAGGGTCGAGGCCCGGGCCAGGGCGGCGATGGCCGAGCCGGCGCCCATGCGCCAGCCCGCCTTGTACTTGTCGTCGCGCACTCCGGTCTGCAGCCGGAACGAGCAGATGGAGCGCTCCTTGGGCTCGTGGCTCCAGACGTCGTGGACGGTGGTGTAAAAGTAGCCCTCGGCGTCCTGCATGCGCGCCAGGAAGTCTGCGCCGTGGAGCGCCTCGTCCTCGATGCGCCACAGCAGGCGCCGCAGCCGCTCGCGCCCGGCCCCGCGCAGCAGGTCGGCGGCGGCCAGCAGGTTCCACGCCACCTGCGGCTGCTGCTGCGGGTTCATGTAGGTGGCGTAACTCAAATGAGTCAGGTACTTGCTGTCGTCGCCGGCGGCGTCGAACCAGCCGCCATGCACGTCGACCGTCCCCGGCCGCCCGCCGAAGAAGGGAACGCGGCGGTCGAAGGCGTCGTACTCCCCGGAGCAGCGCTGCCCCTTGAAATAAAAAAGGATGTCGGACAGACAGGCGTCGGCGAGCAGCCCGTCGCCGACCGCGAAGGGCTCGGAAACGGCCGCCGCACCGGCGCCGGAGACGGCGAGGCGGAAGCGCCCGGGCGTCGGGCAGGGAGTAGGTCTGGCCGATCGGTTCGTA
>CAYXCX010000020.1:2300-6963 GCA_964463405.1 uncultured Clostridia bacterium | reverse complement strand
GCCCGGGCGTCCGCCAGGAGCTGAAGTCAACGACCCAGAAATGCCGCCCCTGCCAGCCCTTCACGCTGCCGGCGCGCGCCACCCGGCCGGACAGGACCTCCTTGCCGTCCAGGTCCAGCAGGGCGAAGCGCTCGAGCGCCGGCGCCGCCGGCGCGGCGATCACCGCCTTTTTCGCCTGGCGGCACTCGTAGCCCACGTGGTTGACCAGGATCTTCGCATCGCCGGCAATCGCCCTGGTTGCACCAAGCGCCAGAAGCACTGAGAGCAGCAGGATTTTTTTCATCTTTCACCGCCGCAGGAATTGTAGCACAGGAGACGCACATCAATCGAGTGATGATCTATCGTGACGCGTAACGCGTGACGCGTGACATGGAACAGCAAAGTGATGACCCATTGTGCTGGGAGTGGATCCAGAAAGGGTATGCCAATTGAGACAGGCCGCTCCCAATCCAAACCAGAGATCAATTCTAGCTGGTACGCATCAGGGCTTACAGGACATGCATTCCATATGATCGTTCCATTGCGGTTTCTCGTCACGCGTTACGCGTCACGCGTCACGAAAGCTCGTCCATGAATTGGAATCTTTGTGTGAAAGCTGTACAATGCCGCAATGAGTCACTTCAGCCTGGCTGTCGACGGCTCCATCGTCGGGCTCTATCTCCTGGGCACCATGGCCGCCGGCCTGATGGTGCGCAAGTACATCGGCCGCGTCGAGGACTTCCTGGTCGCCGGCCGCGAGATGAACGTCTACCTGGGCGTGGCCTCGCTGGCGGCCACCGAGTTCGGCATCGTCACCTGCATGTACACGGCCCAGAACGGCTTCCGCTACGGCTTCGCCGGCGCCACCCCGGGCATCCTCTACGCCCTGGCCATGGTGACGGTCGGCCTGACCGGCTTCGGCATCAAGCCCCTGCGCCAGAGCGGCGTCCTCACCCTGCCGGAGCTCTTCGAGCGCCGCTTCGGCCGCGGCGTGCGCCGCGCCGCCGGCGTGGTGATCGTGCTCGGCGGCCTGCTCAACATGGGGGTGTTCCTGCGCACCGGCGGCGAGTTCCTGCTGCAGGTGACCGGCTTCTCGCTGCGGGCCTCCCCGGCCGCCGCCGGCCTGGCCGCCTGGATGCAGGCCCACTCGCTGGAGCTGGCCATGACCGCGCTGCTGCTGATGGTGGCCACCTACACCATCCTGGGCGGCATGCTCTCGGTCCTGGTCACCGACTACCTGCAGTTCATCGTGATGAGCGCCGGCATGATCACGGTGACGGCGCTGATCCTGCTGCGCCTGGGCTGGAGCCGGCTGGCGGCGACGGTCCGGGCCGTCCACGGCGACGGCGGCTTCAACCCCTTCGCCCACCCGCAAATGGGCTGGCCCTACGTGCTGTTCAACGCGCTGCTCAACCTGGCCGCCGTCCTCACCTGGATGGCGGTCATCCAGCGCGTGCTGGCCTCCAGGGACGCCAAAACCGGCCAGAAGGTCTACACGCGCACCAGCTTCTTCTTCGTGGCCCGCTTCCTCATCCCCGGCATCTGGGGCATCGCCGCGCTGGCGGCGCTGGGCCCGGCCGCCGACAGCCTGCAGGCCATGCCGCGCTTCCTGGGCAGCTTCCTGCCGGCGGGGATCATGGGCCTGCTGGTGGCGGCGATGCTGGCCGCCGACATGTCCACCGACTCCTCCTACATGCTGACCTGGGCCAGCGTCATCTACAACGACATCCTGGCGCCGTTCCGCCGCCGCGAATGGAGCGAGCGCCGCGGCCTGCGCTGGAACCGCGCCATCGTGGCCGCCATCGGCGCCTTCCTCCTGCTGTACGGCCTCTGGTACCCGCTGCAGGGCGACCTCTGGACCTACTGCGGCGTGACCGGCACGATCTATCTGTCCAGCATGCCGGTGCTGCTCGTCGCCTGCTGCTACTGGAAGCGGGCCAACGCCCGCGGCGCCGTGGCGGCCATCGCCGTCGGCGCCGCGGTGCCCGTCCTGTACCTGGTGCTGGAGCAGGTCCCCGCCACCTCGGCCTGGGTGCGGGCCAACATCGGCCCCTACTACTCGGGCATCGCCTCCTACCTGCTGGCGGCGGCGGCCATGGTCGCCGGCTCGCTGCTCGGGCCCGCGCGGCAGCAAGGGGAATAGCCATGGCGCCGCTGTTCTGGAAGCTGCTCACCGTTGCCTGCCTCGTCTGGTATTCCGCCATCACCCTCTACGTCGCCGTGCGCGGTTTTCGAGATATCCGGGAGATGCTCATGAGGCTCAGGAACAACAAGAGCAAGAAATAATCGATCTCTTAGTGTTAGTGTTAGTGTTAGTGACAGAAAGAAACTCAACGAACTTTAAGTGGTAGTGATAGTGGTAGTGGTAGTAGCGAGCAATGGAAGGAGCTTTGCCTTCACTTTTACCTTTTTCCTTTCTAGCGCTCCAGTTATCCTGAGATAATTCTCCGGAAATTCTATATACTTTGCGTAACGCGTCTGCGTGGAGGACGGCAGCATGAAAAAATCCATTTATATCGCAGTCTTGGCCGCCATGGCCCTGGCCTTTCCCGCCTGGAGCCAGACGATCACCGTGACCTCGCCCACGGCCGGCGCCACCTGGTGCGTCGGCGTTCCCTGCACGGTCACCTGGACGACATCGGGCGCCGTTCCGGCCAGCGTCTCCATCCGCCTGCGCCGCGAGGGGGCGGCCGGCAGCGAGGCCGCCTGGGTGCTGACGAACAACACCGCATCCGCCGCCGGAACCTTCAGCGCCACTGTGCCCGCCGATTTGGCGGCCGGCCGCTATTTCGTGCGCGTCAAGGCGACCGACGTCGCCCAGGGCGACAGCCCGGTCTTCAGCGTCGCGGCCTGCGCCGCGCCGTCCATCGTTGTGACCGCTCCCGCCGCCGGAGCTTCCTGGCCCGCCGGCAGCGAGCAGACGATCGCCTGGACCAGATCGGGGACCCTGCCCCACCTGGTGCAGATCACGCTGCGCCGCGAGGGGGCTTCCGAAGGGGAGGACCCGGCCCTGCGCATCGCCGACGGCTGCGCCAACAACGGCAGCCGGAGATGGCCCATCCCCGCCTCCCTGCCTCCGGGGAGGTATTTCGTCCGCGTGCGCGCCTCCAGCGTGGCCCAGGGCGACAGCGCCGTCTTCACCGTGACCGGCCCCACAACCGTGCCGGCTCCGGCAAGCCCGGCGGTTGCGCCTCATTCCCGCCCGCCGATCCGCTTCCGCGTCAACAAGCCACGGGGCGGCGACGTGGTGGGAATCGGCTCGCGCGTGCCCATTGCCTGGCAGGCGCCGAGCGCCGACAGCGGCGAGAACGCCGGCTACACCTTCACGGTAAAGGCGGTGCGCCAGTCGGACGGGCGCGAATTCGAGATCGTGGCCAACCGCTACGTCAATCCGGGAGAAGGAGTCAGCCATTCATGGAACGTCGACCGCCGGATCTATGAAGGCTATCCCGGCGACTACCGCATCCGCGTGGTGGGCTACACCGGCCTGACCGCCGAGAGCGGCGTGTTCAGATTGAACGCGCCGGGAGACGAGGCCAGCCCACCCGAAACCATCACCGTGTTCCGGCCGCGCTCTGAAGAAGAGCTGGCGGTCGGCGCCACCGCCACGGTCGAATGGCGAACCCCGGAGGCGATCGACGGCAATGGCTACGGCGACAGGATCAAGATCACGGCGGAACGGGTTTCCGACCGCCGCAAGGTCGTGATCGCCGAATCCTGCCCCAACCAGCCCGGCCTCAACTACTACCGCTGGTTCATCGATCCGGCCCAATTCCGCGCCCATACGGGCGAATACAGGCTCCAATTCGAGTGCCGCAGCGCCCATCGCAGCGAAGGCGGCGGCGACTATTACACCCTGCGCGATCTCAGCAACTCCTTTTATATCCGCAGCGGTCCGCTCAACCCCTATTCCGAGGAAAAGCTGGAAGACCTGGCCATCGAAGTGGTCGCGGGCAGCATGAACGTGAGCGAGGTGTTCGGCGACAACCCCGGGACGAACCGGGACAAGTACCGCGTGCGCTGCAGCCTGCGCGTCGTGAACAAGGCCCGCGACGTCGCCGGCCGGCCGCGGCCCGAGATCGACCATGCCCGCTGCCAGTGGATCCTCGAGGCCGACAACAGCCGCATGGCGCCCTTTCCCGACACCAGCCTCCACTACTTTGAGCTGGGCCCGATCGGCGCGGAGGCCAGCGTCCATCCCGTGGACATTTCCTTCCTCGTCCGCGACGACCGCGTGGATGAAAACTCCAGGATACGCATCCGCTTCGTGATCGACCCCTACGGCCAGCTGGAGGCCTATTCCCCGGAAACGATCCGCGACAACACCGCCTGGACGCCCTGGTTCCACCCGCGGAATTAGCGATCAGGCAACGGTACAATGAGATTTATTATGAATGTATGCAATGGAGGAACGCCATGAAAAAAGCCCTTTTACTGGCTGCCCTGATGGCCGTCGTCTTGTGCCTTCCCGCCTGGGGGCAGGAGATCCGCGTGACCTCGCCCAACGCCGGCTCCGCCTGGTCCATCGGCTCCGCCTACTCGATCACCTGGACCCGGTCCGGGGCCATGCCCAACACGGTGACCGTCCGCCTGCGCCTGGCCGGCTCCAGCAACTCGGATCCTGCCGCGCTGGTGATCGCCGCCAGCGCCGACAACTCGGGCAGCCAGGGGACGCTCTCCTGGC
>CAYXCX010000020.1:0-2290 GCA_964463405.1 uncultured Clostridia bacterium | reverse complement strand
CCTGGCGCATTCCCGAGAGCGTCTCCGCCGGCCGCTACTTCATCCGCGTCAAGACGACCGGCTCGCCCGCGGGAACCCCGGAAGTGGGCGGCGACAGCGCCGATTTTTCGATCCGGGCCGGGGCGGCGCAAGCCCTGACGGTGACATCCCCCGGCGCATCCAGTTCCTGGCGGCCGGGCAGCCGGCAGACGATCACCTGGACGAAAACGGGCGAACTGAACCCCATGGCCAACGTCACCCTGCGCCGCGAGGGGGCGCCTGAATCGGAGGCCGCCGCCGCGCGCATTGCCGACGGCTGCGCCAACAACGGCAGCCGCGTCTGGTTCATCCCCGATTCGCTGGCCGAGGGCCGGTACTTCGTCAGGGTCAAGGAAGGGATCCGCGGCGGCATCCAGGACGATAGCGAGGTCTTTACCATCAGCGCCTCCGGTGAGAGGAGCGGGCCCGCCGGCCCCGACACGCCGATCCGCGCCGACCTCTCGATGCCCGGCGTCGGCGTCGAGTACTACAACGGCCACGTCGTCGCCTGGGTCAAGAACAACGGTCCTGACAGCGTGCGCGACCATACCGTCAAGTTCCGCCTGAACTTCCCCGAGCGGGGCGGCGGCGCGCAGATCATCAGCAAGCGCATCACCGTTCCCGTCGGCGCCGAGGAGGGAGTCCAGTTGCTGGCGATGGCCGCAAACGACATCCCCGCTGAAGGGCTGCGGACGTCGGTGAGCATCGACACGAATCTTTCGAACATCCAGGACTCCCAGCGCCTCAACCAGCACCGCGACGTCCGCATTAATGCCGACAACCGCCCCCCGATCGACCTGGGGATTCGGCTGAGCGGCTCCACGGTGGAGCGCATAATCGGCGGAGGCACCCTCTCGCACTACAAGGCCCGTTCCCGCGGCACCATGCATCTGACGCGCAGCGGCGGCGGCCCCACGGAATTCCGCCGCATGAATTGCCTCTGGGAGCTGCAGATGCGGCGGCGCGACGGCACGGGCGACTGGCATCATGTTCCGAATACGTCCTCGGGCTCGATCCAGCTCGGACCGTTCCGGGACGGGCAGGAAATGACCCAGTCCATTTCGGTCGACTCCATGATCCATCACAACTGGCCCGAGTCCTTCGACTTCCGCATCGCCTTCATTCTGGATCCGCAGGGAGGCATCAACGACCCCAACCAGGACAACAACCGGGCCTATACGTCCGCATTCGGGATGGACTGAGGCCTGCGCCGCTCCATTGCCGGGCATCCGCGCCCGCCTCTTGGCCGCGCTCGCCGATTGAGGCTCCAGGCGGCCCGGGTCCCCGTCAGTCGCTGACGAAATATCTCGGCGGCCGGCGGTGCTTGGTCCCCTGCTCGTAGGCGTAGGCGATCTCGATCAGCAGCGGCTCGCTCCAGGCGCGGCCGAAGAAGGAGACGTTGACCGGCAGCGCCTCGACGAAGCCCATGGGCACGGTGACGCTGGGATAGCCGGCGATGGCCGCCAGCGAGGAGCTGCTGCCGGTGAAGTGGTCGCCGTCGACCAGGTCGGTCTTCCACGCCGGCGCGCCGGTGGGCGCCATCAGCGCGTCGAGCTTGTGCTCGCCCAGCAACCGGTCGATCCCCTCGTCGCGCGCCGCCTTGAGCATCGCCTCCAGGGCTTTTTTGTACTCGGCCGCCTCCAGCCCGCCCTTCTCCTGGGCCTGCTCCAGCAGCTTCTGGTCGAACCAGCGCAGCTCGACCGGGTCCTTGCTGTTGAACGCGATCAGTTCCGCCAGGCTTTTCACCGGGGCGGCATCGCCCAGGCCGGCGAAATATTTGTTCAGGCCGTCCTTGAACTCGTAGAGCATCACCGTGAACGAGTCGCCTTCGATCGGCCCCTCCCTGGGCCCTTCCACTTCGACCACCTCGGCCCCCTGGCTCTTCAGGAAGGCGGCCGCCTGTTCGGTCAGGGCGTCGACTCGGTAGTGGTAGCCCATCAGGTTCTTCATGAGCCCGATGCGCTTGCCCTTGAGCCCGCCGGCCTTGAGGAACGGCGTGTAGTCGGCATGGGCCCGCCCTTCGGCGGCCAGGGTCTTGGCGTCGTCGGGGTCGGCGCCGGCCAGGACGCCGAGGCAGAGGGCGGCGTCCTCGACCGTGCGCGCCATGGGTCCGGCCGTGTCCTGGGTGAACGAGATGGGAATGATGCCCGTGCGGCTGACCAGGCCCACCGTGGGCTTGATGCCGACGATGCCGTTGTTGGTGGCGGGGCAGACGATCGAGCCGTTGGTCTCGGTGCCGATGGCCAGGGCGCACAGGCTGGCGGCGCCCGCC
>CAYXCX010000019.1:1795-14781 GCA_964463405.1 uncultured Clostridia bacterium | reverse complement strand
ACGACCTGACCGCCGACAAGATGCAGATCTCCCACGGCGAGTCGGCCAAGGACACGGCCATCATCCTCTCGCGCATGGGCCACGGCATCGCCAGCCGCAACTGCTTCTACGGCACGGGCAACGCCTACCTGAACGAGATGGCCAAGTGGGCCAAGTGCCCGGTGATGAGCCTGCAGGACGACGTGTACCACCCCTTCCAGGGGCTGGCCGACCTGATGACCCTGTTCGAGCACTTCGGCCGCGACCTGCGCGGGCTGAAGCTGACCGTCTCCTGGGCCTACGCCGAGTCGCACGCCAAGCCGCTGTCGGTGCCGCAGACGCAGATCCTCCTCTTCCCGCGCTACGGCATTGACGTCACCGTCGCCCACCCCCCCGACTTCCCGCTGAGCAAGGAGATCGTGGCCAAGGCCAAGCTGAACGCCAAGGCCGGGGGCGGCCGCCTCAGCTTCACCCACGACATGGACGAGGCGGTCAAGGGGGCGCAGGTGGTCATCCCCAAGAACTGGGGCGGCTTCGGCGCCTGGAGCGTCGACGAGTACCTCAAGAATGAGGCCGAGTGCAAAAAGGAGATGGCGTCGCGCCTGGCTGGGCACAAAGACTGGATCTTCGACCGCCGCCGTGCCCGGCTCGCCGCTCCAGGCGTCAAGCTGATGCACGCGCTGCCCGCCGACCGCAACCGCGAGGTGACCGACGAGGTGATCGACGACGAGGCGATCTCCATCGTCTACGACGAGGCCGAAAACCGCCTGCACACCGCCAAGGCCGTCATGGCCCTGACCATGGGCGGACGGGGCTGAGCGCGGCGATGGCCGGCCGCATGGGAAGAAGCGCATGAAGGAAGCCGGCGCCCCGCAAGGGCTGTACCTGAGCGACGCCCAGCTCAAGGCCGAGCTGGCCAAGTGCGAGTTCTGCGAGGAGAAACCCTGCCGCGAGGCCTGCCCGGCCCACTGCTCGGCCGCCGACTTCATCATGGCGGCTCGCGTCTTCCTGCCCGCCGACCTGCGGCGGGCGGCGGCCCACATCATGAAGAACAACCCCCTGGGCGGCGTCTGCGGCCTGGTCTGCCCCGACCGCTTCTGCATGGCCGCCTGCGTGCACAAGCGGCTTGACGGGGCGGTGAACATCCCCGCCGTGCAGGCGGCGATCGTCAAGAAGGCGCGCGAGCTGGGCGGCATTCCCGAGTTCGCCGCTCCCAAGCCCAACGGCCGGCGCATCGCCGTCGTCGGCTCGGGCCCGGCCGGAGTCGGTGCCGCCGCCGTCCTGGCCCAGCTCGGCTACGCCGTCGACGTCCTGGAGAAAGAGCGCCGGCTGGGCGGCGCCGGCAACTGGATCCCGGGCCACCGCCTCGACCCGGAGATGCTGCGCCAGGACCTGGAGTTCGCGGCCGCCCTCGGCGACATTTCGTTCCGGACCGGGCCGGCCGTGGGCGATCCGCGCGCCCTGCTGCGCAGGGGCTACGACGCCGTCGTCGTCGCCGCCGGATTGCAGGAGCCCCTGCGCCTGGGCCTGCGCAACGAGGAACTTGCCGTCGCCGGACTCGACTACCTGCGCCAGCCGGAAAAATACCGCTTCGCCGGCCGGGTGGCCGTGGTGGGCGGCGGGGCCACGGCGGCCGACTGCGCCGTGACCGCCCGGCGCCTGGGAGCGGCGGCAGTGGAGATGATCGCCCTGGAAAAGATCGGCGAGATGCCGCTGACGCCAAGGGAGATGACCGAGCTGCTGCAGCACGGCGTCGAGATCAGCGGCCGGACCCGGGTGACGGCGATCCATCGCCGCGGCGGCAAGATCGCCGGCCTGGCCACTGCCCGCGTCGACCTGCCGGCCGGGGCGGCGTTCAGCCCCCGCGCCATGGTTGAAGTGGCCGGCAGCGTCCAGAAGCGGATGGACGTCGACGTACTGATCGTGGCCATCGGCGCCCGCGCCGCCGTCAAGCGCGTCAGCGACCCGCGCGTCTTCTACGCCGGCGACTGCGCCAACGGCCCCACCACCGTGGTTGAGGCCGTCGCCGCCGGCAAGAATGCCGCGCTGGCCCTGGATGCGCTGCTGCGCGGCGAGCCTGTCCCCCATGCCGAAAAGCCGCTCAAGAGCACGGCCGAGCTGCGCGGCTATGTCGCCCGCCCGGTCTCGCTGGAGACCGAGTTCTTCGGCCGCCCGATCGCCACCCCATTCCTGCTCTCGGCGGCGCCGCCCAGCGACGGCCTGGAGCAGATGAAGGCGGCCTACGAGGCGGGCTGGTCGGGGGGCGTCATGAAGACCGCTTTCGACAATGTTCCCATCCACATCCCCGGCGAGTACATGCACGCCTTCGATGCCAGCACCTACGGCAACTGCGACAACGTCTCGGGCCACCGGCTCGACCGCGTCTGCCGCGAGATCGGCCAGCTGGTCAAGCTCTATCCCGACCGCCTGACCATGGCCTCGACCGGCGGGCCCGTGACCGGCGACGACGAACGGGACAAGGCCGTCTGGCAGGGCAACACCCGCAAGCTGGAGGACGCCGGCGCCATGGGGATCGAGTACAGCCTCTCCTGCCCGCAGGGGGGCGACGGCACCGAAGGGGACATCGTCTCGCAGAACGCGGCGCTGACGGCCAAGATCGTCGAGTGGCTGCTGGTCGCCGGCAGCCCCTACGTGCCCAAGCTGTTCAAGCTCACCGCCGCCGTCACCTCCATTGCCGTCATCGTCAATGCCGTCAAGAAGGTCCTGGCCCGCCATCCCGACAAGCCGGCCGGCATCTCCCTGGCCAACACCTTCCCCAGCCTCTGCTTCCGGCCGGGAAGCAAGCCCGAGTGGGAAGAAGGGATCGTCGTCGGCATGAGCGGCGCCGGCGTGGCCCCGATCAGCAACCTGACCCTGGCCACGGTGGCCAGCCTGGGCGTGGCTGTCTCGGGCAACGGCGGCCCCATGGATTACCGCGCGGCCTGCCATTTCCTGGCGCTCGGGGCGCGCTCGGTCCAGTTCTGCACCATCGTCATGAAGCACGGCTACGGGGTCTTTTCCGAGCTGGCCAGCGGCGCCAGCCACCTGCTGCGCGACCGGGGCATCGCCTCCATGGAACGGCTGATCGGCATCGCCCTGCCCTTTCCGGTCACCGGCTTCATGAATCTCTCCGCCGAGAAGAAGATCTCCCACTGCGACGACGACCTGTGCCTGAGCTGCGGCAACTGCGGCCGCTGCCCCTACCTGGCGATCTCCTACAACGACCAGCGCCATCCGCGCACCGACCCGGCCCGCTGCATCGGCTGCGGCATCTGCGCCCAGAAGTGCTTCGCCGGCGCCCTGGCGCTGCGGGCGCGGACGGCCGCGGAGAAGGCGGCCCTGCGCGAGGACTGAGCCGTGTGCGAATACGCCTTCAACGAGCTGTGCCAGCCCCGGCCGCAGTGGACGGGAGACGACTTCGCGTTCCTGCAGGAGCGGGACATGCTGGAGTTCCACCGCTCGCTGCCGGGCTATGCGCCGACGCCGCTGCTGGAGCTTCCCGCCCTGGCGGCGAAGCTGGGCCTGGGCGAGATCCATGTCAAGGACGAGTCGCAGCGCTTCGGCATCAAGGCCTTCAAGGCGCTGGGCGCCTCCTACGCCGTGTACCGCTTCCTGAAGCGACGCTGGCAGGAGCGCTTCGCGGAGCCGTTCACCCCGGCGGGCTTCCAGGACCCGCAGGCCCTGGCCAGGCTGGGCGCCTTCACCTTCTGCGCCGCCACCGACGGCAACCACGGCCGCGCCGTGGCCTGGACGGCGAAGAAGCTGGGCCAGAAGGCGGTGATCTACATGCCCGCCGACTCGGTGCCGGCGCGGGTGGAGAACATCCGCGGCGAGGGGGCCGAGGTGGTGCTGGTCGAAGGAACCTTCGACCTCTGCGTCGAGCGCTGCGCCGCCGATGCCGCGAAAAACGGCTGGCAGGCGATTTCCGACACCGCCTACCCCGGCTACCGCGACATCCCCGGCTGGATTCTCCTCGGCTACACCACCATCTTCGCCGAGCTCGCCGGCGTGCTGCACGGGCCGATGAAGACCGGCGTCGATGCGGTCATCCTGCCGGCCGGCGTGGGCGGCCTGGCCGCCGCCGGCGCCTTTTTCTACAGCCGCCTCTACGGCCCAAAGCGTCCGGCGCTGCTCTGCGTCGAGCCGGTCTCCTCCGACTGCTTCCTGGAGTCGGTGCGCTTCGGCAAGGGGGAGCCGCTGCCCACCAAGGGCAAGCAGACCTCGATCATGGCCGGCCTCAACTGCGGCGTCCCCTCGCCGCTGGCCTGGCCCTTCCTGCGCGACGCCTTCCCCTTGTTCCTGGCCGTGGGCGACCGCTGGGCCGAGGAGGCGATGCGCCGCTACTACCACCCGCTCAAGGACGACCCGCAGATCGTCTCCGGCGAATCGGGCTCCTCGGGGCTGGCGGCGCTGCTGGCCCTGACGACGTCGCCCAAGCTGGCCGAAGCGCGGGAGAAGCTGCCGCTGGGACCGCAGTCGCGCGTGCTGCTGATCAACACCGAGGGAGATACCGACCCGGAGAACTTCAGGAAAGTGATCGAGCAATCGTGACGCGTGACGCGTAACGCGTGACGAGTAGCCGCATTAGAACGATCTATCGTGATTCGTGATTCTTAGCTGCATTAGACCGACCTGATACCATTTAATCCACTGGTTTCGATTCAGTGTTTCTAGCTCACCCTTTTGCCGTTACTTGTCACGCGTCACGCGTTACGTGTCACGATAGATCATCCAATTGTGGTACAATAGCCAATGGACACGAAAACGGACCTGCACCTGCACACCCTGGTCTCCGACGGCAACGCCACCCCCCTGCAGATGATCGCCGCCGCCGGCGAGGCGGGGCTCAAGAAGATCTCCTTCACCGACCACGACGCCCTCGGCGCCTTCCGCCACTGGGGCGACCTCTTCGCCAAAGCCGGCGAGCTGGGCATCGAGCTCATCTCCGGCATCGAGCTGGACACGAATTACCGCGACGAGGAGCTGCACCTGCTGGGCTACGGCTTCGACCTGGCCGACAAGGCGCTGCACGAGCGGCTGCGCCTGGTGCAGGGCCTGCGGCGGCAGCGCATCCTGCGCCAGTTGGAGGACATCAACCGCTTTTTCGGCCGCAAGGTCGTCGAACGGAAACGGGTGCTGCTGCCGCAGCGCGACTCGCTGATGAAGCCGCACCTGGTCCACGCCATGCTCGACCAGGGGCTCTTCCCCGAGTACCGCGAGGCGGCCAAGTGGCTCTCGGCCAACGCCGCCGTCCCCATCCACGTGCCCAAGCTGCCCATGGCCGACGCCATCGCCATGATCGTCCGCGCCGGCGGCGAGGCGGTGCTGGCCCACCCGGGCTACATCGTCGCCGAGACCGGGATCAAGCTGGAGGAGATGCTCGCCGAGCTCGCGCCGCTGGGGCTGGCCGGCATCGAAGTCGACTACCCCTATTACCAGGAGAAGGAGCCGGCGCCGGCCTTCCCCGACCAGGCCGCCGAGGCGGCCATGATCGAGACGCTGCGCGCTATGGCCGGGCGCTTCCGCCTGAAGGCGACCCGTGGCTCCGACGCCCACGACGTCGAGGCGCTCAAAAAGTACGCTGCCTCCTGACGGCGGAAAATCGGCGCATGCCCACGACAAGGCGAGCCGTTCTGGCCTTGCTGCTCCTGGGGGCGGCCGCGGGGCTGCGGGGCGAAACGGGCTGGCGGGTGTTTCTCAGCGGCCCAAGCTGGACCCATCATTTCACCTCCTACAATTCGTACCTGAACAACCTGCACCTGGGGATCGGCGCGGAAGCCTGCCGGCGCCAGGGCCGCTGGCTGCTGGGAGTCAACGGCCACTACATGCTCGCCGACAGCAACCGCCGCCCTTCCTGGTGGATCGGCGCCGCCCCCGGCTATCTCGCCGGCGACCCGCAGAAACTGTGGGGCTCGCTGGCCGTTGTCGTCGGCGGGCTCAAAAAGTTCGAGTACAACGGCAACCGCTTCTCGCTGTTCGCCCTGCCGTACGCCGCGGTCGGCTGCGGCCGGCTGGGCCTGAACCTCGCTTTCGTCCCCAGCGTCTCCGGCACCACGCCTTTCTTGCTCGTCCAGGTCAAAGTGCTCGTTTTAAGTCAATAAACGAGCTCTTAGTGTTAGTGTTAGGGATTGGAAACAGCATAGATCGATCTAGTGCTGTTCCGCATCACGAATCTCGACAACTCGCGCCAATGCTGCCGCTCGCCGCGCGTCACGAAAGGTCGTTGTTGGGCTGTTGCCGTAAGCGTGCGCCGTATGCCGGGATTTGCTATTTCTTGCTTGATCTCCTGGCCAGATCGAACTCCTCCAGGATCGCGTCCGAGGGCCTGGGCGTCAGCCTGGAGACGACTGCGATGACGCAGCTTGAGAAGAGGAACGCCGGCAGCAGCTCATAGAGGTCGAAGGCCCCGCCCAGCGGCCGCACCAGGAGTTTCCAGGCGAAGACCATCGCGCCGCCGGCAATCATGCCGGCCAGGGCGCCGGCGCGGGTCGTGCGCTTCCAGAACAGCGAGAAGAGCATGAGCGGCCCGAAAGCGGCGCCGAAGCCGGCCCAGGCGAAGGCCACGACGCGGAAGATGACCGAGCCGCGGTCCAGGGCGATGGCCGCGGCCGCCAGGGTGACGGCCAGCAGCGCCAGCCGCGAGACGCGCAGGACTTGGCGGTCGTCGGCGCCGCGGCGGAACAGGCGCTGGTAGACGTTCTTGGCGAAGGCCGAGGAGGCGATCAGCAGGTAGGAGTCGGAGGAGCTGATGGTCGCCGCCAGGATGCCGGCCAGGGCGATGCCGGCCAAAAGCGGCGGCAGCAGGCGGGTGGCGATGAGGATGAAGACGCTCTCGGCGGCGCCCGGCGAGAGCAGCTCGGCCGGGTAGAGGGCGCGGCCAACCAGGCCGATAAGCACGGCGGCGGCCAGCGACGCGAAGCACCAGCCGACGGCGATGCGCCGCGAGGCCTTCAGCTTGCGGCCGTCGCGGATGGCCATGAAGCGCAGCAGAACCTGGGGCATGCCGAAATAGCCCAGTCCCCAGGAGAGGGTGGACAGGACGGCCAACAAGGAGATGCCGCTGGCGGCGCCGAACAGCGGCCGGCCGTTTGCGACGCACTGGACGCCATCCTGGACGGTGGGGCAGGCCCCGCCCAGCAGCTGCAGGAAGCCGGGGATCTCCCGCAACCGAACGACGATCCGCCCCGGGCCGCCCCCGGCCATTGCGGCCACGGCCAGGACCGCGCCCAGGGCCGCGACCATGACCAACGCCTGCATGAAATCGGAGGCGCTCTCGGCCAGGAAGCCGCCGACCAGGGTGTAGAGGGCCACGAATGCGGCGCCGGCGAGCATGCACAGGCGGTAGTCGACGGCGAAGAGGGAAGAGAAGAGCTTGCCGACGGCGACAAAGCAGCTGGAGGCGTAGACGGTGAAGAAAACCAGGATAAGCAAAGCGGCGACGGCCATCAGCGCCTTCTTTTCCTCGTGGAAGCGGTTGGAGAAGAAGTCGGGGATGGTGATGGCATCGCCGCTGACCTCGGAGTAGGCGCGCAGCCGGGAGCTGACGAAGCGCCAGTTGAGCCAGGTGCCCAGCCACAGCCCCAGCGCCGTCCAGAAGGCCTCCGACGCCCCGCTCCAGTACGCGACGCCGGGCAGGCCCATCAGCAGCCAGCCGCTCATGTCGGAGGCCTCGGCGCTCATGGCCGTCACCCAGGGGCCCAGGGTGCGGCCGCCGAGGAAGAAATGGCCCGAGCTGGCGTTGGCCCGGCGGGCGAAATAGACGCCGATGGCGACGACCACCGCCATGTAGGCGGCCATGACCAGCAGGAGCTGGGAAGAGGCGATCATGCCAACATTATAACAAAGCCCGGAAGACCGCGATACTCGGCGCCTGGCGTACGGCCTAAGGCGTAGGGTTGGAGAAAGCGCAAAATTCCAAACCAATCCCAAGTTCCACGTTCGATTATTCTTTTGCCTTCCTCTGAGTGGCTAGTATTTCCCTTTCACTTTGCACCGCGCTTCGCTCCATAAACGCCGCCTGCGCCTGGTCCTTGAACCATCCTGGCCATTATGGTAAAATTAATTTTCATTCCCAGAATCCAATCCACTTTTCAGAGAGAAAAATGAGCGAGCAAAAAAACCTGGGCTTCAATAGTCTGCTGATCCACGGCGGCATCGAGCCCGACCCCCTGGGCAGCGCCACGGTGCCGATCTACCAGACCTCCACCTTCGCCTTTAAAAGCGCCGACGAAGGCGCGCGCTGCTTCGCCGGCGAGAGCGGCGGCTACATTTACACGCGGCTGGGCAACCCGACCATCGCCGCCCTGGAGCGGCAGGTCGCCCTGCTGGAGAAGGGCTTCGGCGGCGTCGCCGTGGCCTCGGGCATGGCCGCCGTATCCACGATTTACGTGGCCTTCCTGAAGGCCGGCGACCACATCGTCTCCACCGCCGCCGTCTACGGCCCCTCGCGCGGCATCATGGAATCGTACTTCAGGAAGTTCGGCGTCGAGAGCACCTATCTCAACACCGCCGACCTGGAGGCCGTGCGCGCCGCCATCCGCCCCAATACCCGCATGCTCTATGTCGAGTCGCCCACCAACCCCACCATGGAGCTGAGCGACATCCGCGCCCTGTGCGCCATCGCCCGCGAACGCAGCCTGGTGACCGTGGTCGACAACACCTTCGCCAGCCCTTTCCTGCAGCGCCCCATCGAGCACGGGGCCGACATCGTCTTCCATTCCATGACCAAGTTCATCAACGGCCACGCCGACATCGTCGCCGGCATGATCGTGGCCCGCAACGAGGAGCTGTACAAAACCGTGCGCCAGGCCATGATCGGCATGGGCGGCAACATGGACCCGCACCAGGCCTACCTGGTGCTGCGCGGCATCAAGACCCTGGCCCTGCGCGTCCAGCGCGCCCAGGAGAACGCCCAGCAGGTCGCCGCGTACCTGGAGAAGCACCCCAAGGTGGCCTGGGTCAAGTACCCGGGGCTGAAGTCGCACCCGCAGCACGAGCTGGCCCAGAGGCAGATGGACGGCCCCGGCGCCATGATCAGCTTCGAGCTCCAGGGCGGGCTGAAGGCCGGCAAGGTGCTGATGGACAACGTGCGCCTGGCCTTGCTGGCCGTCTCGCTGGGCGGCATCGAGACCCTGATCCAGCACCCGGCCTCCATGACCCACTGCAAGATGGCCAAGGAAAAGCGCGAGGCGGCCGGCATCAGCGACGGCCTGGTCCGCTTCTCGGTCGGCATCGAGGACCTGAAGGACATCATCGCCGATCTGGAGCAGGCGCTGGCAAAGGTTTAAGCAATCAGGGACGGATTATGATTCTATGATTCTGGCCGGCTCCTGCAATGAAGGAAAGCCTCAATCGAAATGCGCGGGATCGAAGCGGACGGTCACCTGGCACTCCCAGGAGGAGCTGATCGGGTTGAGGATGGTGAAGTAGTAGGCTCCGGGCCGGATCGGCAGCTCGAGGCGGCGGGAGACCACCTGTTCGGCCCCGCAGCAGGGAATGGAGACCTCGCCATCGAGGAGATTGCCGTGAAAGACCAAGGTGCGCTCCGTGCCGCCGGGGCAGTACTCGACGTTGAGGAGCAGGTCCATTTTATGGCTGCCCCCGGTTCTGGAGCCGCAGCAGTTGCGGACGGGCACTTCGAGATGGCCCACCACCGTGGTGTTGCCAGCCCCGTAGTTGGCGCTGATTTCGCCTTGGGTGATGGTGTTGTTCGCATCGTAGACATAGTAGCCGCAGGCCAGCGTCTTGCTGGAATGGGCAAAGCGCAGGCGGACGGGGGCCTGGACCCCGAGCCGCATGCAGCCCCTCACGTACTTGAAGACGGTGCCGTCGAAGACGTTGTTCTGCTTGTCTTGCTCCGGGCGCAGCGGTTCCAGGATGATGCGGAAGCGATGGCAGCATGGGTCGGGGAAGAAGTCGCAATGGAAGCTTTCCTTGTCCAGCTCATGCCTGGGGGCCAGGTTGGAGACGTGGATCCGCTTGCTCTGGTCGTGCACGCCGGGCCCTTCCACTTCCATGCGCACGTCGAGATCGCCGTCGTAGGGCGCCAGACCGGAGTTGTAGACGTCAAACGTGAGGGAGTTTTCCGGGAGGTAGTAGTAGACGTCGCGGATCTCCAGGTCGGGCAGGCCGCTTGCCTCGGGCAGGTTCCCCGGCTGGCCCGGCTGGACGCCCGGCAGCCGGGGCTCGCTGAAGCTGATCTCGATGATGCGGAAGGGGGCGTCGGAGGCGTCGCCGAGCTGGTTGTCGCCGCTGCGCACGCGCACGCTGTAGCCAGCCCCCGCCGGCGCCTGCGTGCCGTCGGCCAGCCGGCCCACGTTCCAGCTGAAGCTGGCCGGCGAGGCCGGCAGGGACTGGGCGATGGCGCCCACCTTCGCCCCGTTTCGCCACAGGATCAGCGCCACCGTGCCGCTGTAGCCCTGCGCCTGCCAGGTGATCGGGCGGGTGGCGCCCGTGGGCCACGATTCGCCGCCATTGGGCGAGACCAGCCGCAGAGACTGGCCGTAAGCCGCCGCCCCAAGGATGGAAATAAGGAGCAATGCCGCCGGTATTTTTTTCATGATATCCCCTCCCTTATCCATTTATATCAGCCGGCGGCAGGATGTCTCATGGGGGGCCATGATGCCCGGGCCTCAGCGGCATTCTCCCGTTTCGCGGGCGCGGCGGCGGCCTGAGGCGGGCCGGCCCCGGCGCAGCACTGGAGCCTGCAGGCGGCGGGCTGCCGCTCGCTCACCGCTGGCAGGGGGCCCCGACGGTTGCGCTAGTCGTCCAGGAACATGACCTTTTTTGGCCGCTGCGGGTCGACCAGCACCGGAAGCGTCGTTCCCTTCTGCAGCCTGGCCAGGGAGAGCGGATTCCAGCAGCGCCGGTCGGTGATCATGTAGTTGTTGCGCCCCGGAGCCGCGATCTCCAGCTTCAGCTCGATCTGCGGCATGTCGTTGATCGTGGTGCCGGTCGTGGCGGCGGCGAGGATGGTGGCCGTGCCCGGAATGCCGTTGGCCAGGAAATAGGCCGCCCGTTTCTTCTGGAACTTCATGAAGGCCAGGATGGCGCTCAAGATCAGCAGCTGCAGGGCGATCCACACGGCGCCGAACGTGACCAGAGGCATGTTGTCGCCGGTGCGGGCTTCTGGATTGGCGATGCCGATCCCCAATGCGATCACGCCCGGAGCCAGGAGGACCACCCAGACGCCCCACCCGCCCTTGTTCACCGCCCACATGATCCCCTCCCGCGGCTGCCGTCGGCCATGCCGCCTGGCTCATTTTTTCGGGAATTCAGGCTTCGCCCCCCGCGCAAGCCGCCGCGGGCGGCTGGAGGCGAAGCCCGGCGAAGAATCCGTATCAATAGACCGCCGTGCTCCACACCTGTCCCCAATTGACGGTCTTGGAGTTCAGGATGCCGGCCGAGTCGTAGATCACCACCTCCATGACCGTCGACGTGTAGGGGACGGCGGCGGCGTAGCTGATGTCGAACCACACGTTGTCGGCGAAGTGATGCTGCCCCTTGGGCACGCCGTCGGGCAGCACGCCGGCCGGCCGGTAGGAGAAGGCGGCGTTGGGGTGGGCGCGGCTGGGGACATAGACGCCGATGAAGCAGGGGCGCGGGTAGGCCGGATCGATGAAATACTGGACCTGGCACTTGACGAACTCGGGGCGGGTCGTGACCCGCTTGATGCCCTGGATGTCGAAGCGCGACCAGCGCTGTCCCCAGGGAATGACCGCGGAGCCGCGGACGGCGCCGTCGCCGTCGTAGATCTTCACCTCGATGGACGAAGAGGTGTACTCGCCGGTGCCGTCGAAGCGCACGTCGACACGGACATTGTCGGCGAAGTGATGCTGTCCCTTGGGGACGCCGTCGGGGACGCGGCCGGCCGGGACGTAGCTGAAGCTGCGGTTGAGATGGGCCGTGTTGGGCACGTCGGCGCCGATGTAGCAGGCCTTGGGAAAGGCCGGCGAGATGTAGTACTGGACCTGGAAGACTACCTGGTTGGGCAGGGTGCTGACGCGCTTGATGCCCTGGACCTCGAAGCGGTATAGCGGCTTGGGCTTGAGCGGCTGCACCGCCTTGGCCTTGGGCAGGTCGGCGGCCGCCAGCGCCAAGGCGCCGGCCAGCAGCAGGAGCAGAACCGCAGCTGATTTCTTCATCTTTCCTCCTTAAGTGTCTGGAGCGCCAGCGCCCCTTGAGAATGCTATATATAAATTATGGCGCGTTATCTCAGCGAGCCCGCGCAGGAAAAAAGCGAATGGCCCGCATTTTTGGCGTCACGCGCTGCTGGCGCAGGGGTGCCAAAAAAAAAAGGCGGGAGGAAAGGCCTCCCGCCTGATTTTCGCCGTTGGCGATTACAATGCGAAGGTGTAGCCGATGCCGGCCGCCAGGCGCAGGCCGCCCAGGTCGACCTCGACGTCGAAGGGCTTGACCTTCAGCGGCACGTACTTGATCTCGGCGGCCAGGAACAGCCCCTTGGCCGGGAAAAACTTGGCTCCGCCGGCCAGGGTCAGGGCCGACTTCTTGTCGTCGACGCGGGCGACCCCGCTGACGGTCTGCTTGTAGGCGTAGCTGCCCAGCCCCAGCTTCAGGTAAGGGGAAACCTTGCCCAGGGCGAGGCGGTAGCCGGCGAAGAACTCCAGCCCCGACACCTTGAGGTTGGCGTCCTCCTGGAAGAGCCCGATCTTGCCGTCGCGGTCATAGCCGAACTCGTAGCCCAGGCCGGCGAACAGCCCCTTGTAAAAGGCCGCCGACACGCAGGGGAAAAAGGCCGTGCCGCTGCCGTAGACGTCCCGGATCTGGTCGTCGCTGACCGAGCGGCTGCCGAAGAACAGCCCCAGGTCAAGGTCGACGGCAGGCAGGGCCCAGGAGAGCAGGGAGAGAAGCAGGATGGACAGGAGCGTTTTTTTCATGGGGGCCTCCTAGTTGCCGACCACGACCGGGTCGCTTTCCACGCCGCGGGTGTTGACCGAGGTGATGCGGTAGGTGAACAGCTGGCTCGCGCTCAGCCCCTTGTCGTCATA
>CAYXCX010000019.1:0-1785 GCA_964463405.1 uncultured Clostridia bacterium | reverse complement strand
GCCGGTGGCCGCGGCCGGCAGCGAAGCCAGCAGGGCGTAGTCCGCGTCGCCGGCCCCCTTCTGCTTGCGGTAGACCTTGACCGCCTCCAGGGTCGAGAGGTTCCCGGGGTTGGCGCTCCAGGTCAGGCGATTCACGTATTCCTTGTAGAAGATGTAGTTGTCTTCCAGGCGCAGCACGGCGGCGGCGGACGGCGGCAGCACCGGGTAGAACTTGGTGGTCACAAAGGCCGTGGCCATGGGGCTCTCCAGGCGGCCGTCGCTGACCACCAGGCCCACCTGGTAGGTGCCGACCAGGTTGGGGTCGGGCGTCAGGACGGCGGTGGCGCCATTGGCGGCCAGGGTCGCCGCGGCGCCGGCCGGGGACGCGACCAGGGTCCAGCGGTAGGTCAGGGGCGAGCCTTCCGGATCGCTGGAGCCGCTGCCGTCGAAGGTCGCGATTTCGGGAATGTCCAGGATCAGCTCGCTCTTGTCGACGGTGATGGCCGCCTGCGGGGCGCGGTTGGGAGGAATGGCCGGGAAGGCGATGCCCGCGGGCAGGACCCATTGGATAATGCCGGAGGGGAGGGCAGGATCGGGGTAGTTGGTGGGGGTGCCGATCTGCTTGATGTGGCTCTGGGCGCGCAGGTCGAAGACGTCGATGACCGGGCTGGCCCCGGAGATGGTGGGGTTGGTGGCGTAGAGGAAGCCGCCGTCGGGGGTGACGGCCAGGTTGTCGACGCCGAACAGCTGGCTGGTGCCGCGCACCGTGGGCGAGCGCATGGAGCCGATGTGGCTCACCAGCCCGGGGCCGTTGACCGCCAGGACCTGGACCTCGGAGTACCACCAGTAGAGATTCTCGTCATAGGGATCGGGCTCGTCGTCCCAGTAGTTGGTGTGGAGATAAGCCCGGCGCCCGTCAGGGGAGAAGACCAGCGACTGGCCGCCCGAGATGCGGACAGGGAACACGACGTCGTTCCTCCGGGTGATGTGGCCCGGCGCGTCGAGGGTGAACACCGGCAGGTTGCAGCCCTCAAAGAAGGCGTCGGGATCGGGGTCATCGGGATAGGTGCTGCGGGAGACGTTGACGCCGATGACCGTGCGGCCGTCAGGAGAGATGGCGACGTTGACCGGGCGGTAGAGGAAGGGGAAGGCGGCGTTCTCGTCGGTGCCCTGCTTCCACAGCTGCTCCGAGGACTGAGAATAGGACAGGCTGCCGGTGGCGGGGCCGAACAGCGGGACGTGGAGATAGCCTGCGAAATAATCGGGGACGATGACCGTGCGGCCGTCGGGGGCGATTTCCACGCCGTTGGCGTAGCCGTACTGGTCGTCATCGGGATCGCTCGGATCGCCCTCGTCAATGACGATGCTCCAGCTGTAGGGATCTCCGGTCACCTCGTCGTAGCCGGCCGGCACCCAGGTGCGGGTGGGAATGTGGATGACGGCGAGCCGCGGCGAGAAGCCGCCGTCGGCGACCAGGGCCCACTGGTTGCCGGGGACGACGGCGATGTCCTCGGCGAAGAAGTCGAGCTGCACCATGGCGGTGACCACGGGGGCGCCCGAGCTCAGGTCGACGAAAAAGACCTTCCGGTCGCCGAAATTGGATATCAGCGCCTGGCGGCCGTCGCTGGTCATGGCCACGTCGAAACGGCCGCCGCCCTCGGTGCCGAGCGGGCCGCCGACATCTTCAACGTACTCGTTGAGCAGGATCGGCGAAATGGTGTGGTTGGCCGGGTTGATCATGGCCACGCCGTTGGTGTTGGTGTACGTCACCAGGCCGGTGAAGCCGACGCGGGCGGTCATCGGCAC
>CAYXCX010000018.1:5861-15015 GCA_964463405.1 uncultured Clostridia bacterium | reverse complement strand
GCGGCATGGGCGTGCAGATCCTCAATTACCAGAAAGAACCCTACCAAGAGCTTCTCAAGAATTAGATCGATCTCTCAACTATCCAGCAGCTGGAAGACACGACGGTCCTTCAAGGTTCCACGTTCCATGTTCCACGTTCCACGTTAGCGAGCACTAGATGCTTGGGAGCTTGCCGAGCTCCAAGCAGATCCTGATTGCTGGCATTCGAGATATTCTTGTCGTGTAGTGGACTGCATATGTTGAAGGCGAGCGTAATAGCCGATTCATTGGATATGCCTCTGGAGTAAAAATTCCCACCGCATCATTCCCAACGGATAACAATGAATTCCTCTCGGAGGCATACCCCTTTGGGATACCTCCCCTGCCAGGGCCGGCAACCCTACTCGGGCAAACTGCCCTGGGGAGCGTCGTTCTTGCCAGGGTCGGCATTGTGGACTATGAAATTCCTGGATTCCTTGCCAATGTTGATTTGCTGATCAATTCCCCAAGGAGTCAGAACATGCTTTTAGATCGACAAGCATCGAAAGCATCAGGCCCAACGTGGAACGTGGAACCTGGAACGTGGAACCTCTGAAGCTCACCTAGTTTCTTTGTTTTCTAGTTCTTCTAGGAAATCTACGGCCCGGCGCAGATGGGGAATGACGATCGACCCGCCCACCACCAGGGCGATGTGGAACACCTCGAAGATCTCCTCGCTGCCCGCGCCGCACTCCTTGGACTGGATCAGGTGGTAGGCGACGCAGTCGTCGCAGCGCAGCACCAGCGAGGAGGCCAGGCCGAGCAGCTCCTTGGTCTTGGCGTCGAGCGCCCCCGGGCGATAGGCGTCGCCGTCCAGGGAGAAAAAGCGCTTGATGCCCAGGTTGCCCCGCTCCAGGATCCTGGCGTTCATCTCCTGGCGGAAGCGGGTGAACTCCTCGAAGCGGCCCATGGCCCTAGCGGCTCTCCGCGGCTTCGATCTTGACCCGGAAAACGTGCGCTTTGGCCGGCTTGGCGTCGCTTTCCCAGGGGCGGACGTACTTCATGGCGATCTCGGCCTCGCCGGCCTGCAGGGCCTTGAAGGCCCAGCGAAACGTCTCGCTGCCGCCCACCCGTTCCGGCTCCCTCTCTTTTTCCTCGATCGTCTCCCCCAGAAATTCCAGCAGCTCCCGGTCGGGCTCGGCGGCGAACGACCAGCTGTAGCCGGTTCCGGGCCTGCCCTGGAAGCTCAGGACGAACGTCTGGCCCGGCTCGACGCGGATGGAGGTGCATTCCTCCTGCGACATATTGTACACCGGCATGGCCACCTCCCCGGCGGCATTGTCCTGGGCCTTGGGCGTCGCCGAACAAGCCAGCACCGCCAGGACGCAGGCAAGCAAAATGATCGTTTGTCTCATGTCAGCCTCGCAGGGAAATCATAGCCCCGGAGAGGATAAAACACAATCAATTTGAAATGCAAGGGCTATAGGCAATTGGCTATATCACCTTGTAGACCCAGCCGCGCGTGTCATTCAGCTCGCCATATTGGATCCCGGTCAGGGTGTCGTAGAATTTTTTGGCCCAGGGGCCGGTCTGGTTGCCGTGGATCACGTGGTCGCGGCCGCGGCAGCCGATCTTGCCCACCGGGCTGATGACCGCCGCCGTGCCGGCGCCGAACACCTCGCTCACCCGGCCCGAGTCGATCCCGGCCAGCACCTCGTCGATGGCGATGCGCCTCTCCTGGCACTCGATGCCGACCTCGGGGGCCAGCTCCAGGACCGACTTGCGGGTGATGCCCTGCAGGATGGTGCCGCCCAGGGCCGGAGTGACCAGCTTGCCGTCGATGACGAAGAAGATGTTCATCGCCCCCACTTCCTCGACGTAGCGGTGCTCCGAGGCGTCGAGCCACAGGACCTGGCTGTAGCCTTTTTGCGTGGCCTCCTGCGTGGCCAGCAGGCTGCCGGCGTAATTGCCGCCGGTCTTGGCCTCGCCGGTGCCGCCGCTGCCGGCACGCGAATAGGTGTCGCTGACCCAGAGGCTGACCGGGTTGAACCCCTCCTTGAAGTAAGGGCCCACCGGCGAGAGGATGACGTAGAACAGGTAGGAGCTCGAGGGCTTGATGCCCAGGGCCGCCTCGGTGCCGATCACGGTCGGGCGGACATACAGGCTGGTCCCCTTCGTGGCCGGCACCCAGCGCGACTCGACTTTGAGTAGTTCGCGCTCCGCCTCCAGGACGGACGCCTCGGGGATTTCCGGCATGCACATGCGCCTCAGGGAGCGGTTCAGGCGCAGGGCGTTTTCCTGCGGCCGGAACATCAGGATCTCGCCCTTGGGCGACCGGTATGCCTTCTGCCCCTCGAACACCTCCTGGCTGTAATGGAAGACGTTGGCCGAGGGATCCAGGGACAGGGGTCCGTAGGGCTTGATGCGCGCCCCGCCCCAGCCCTTGGCCGGGGTGAACTCCATGGTGAACATGTGGTCGGTGAATTGGCGGCCGAACTGCAGCTTCAGGGGATCGGCGAAAAGCGGCTTGCGCTTGTCCTGCGGAACCAGTTCCCGGGCGATGTCCATGAATTTTCCTCCTTGCTCGCTTCGAAGCCCTATCCTAGCGAACGCGCCTTTTTTGTCAAGCCCGGCCGGGCGCGGCGAAGCGTTGCCGCACCCAGTCGCTGAAGTCGCGCACGTCGCCATTGGACAGCAGGATGACGACCTGGCCGGCGGCCGTGTCCAGCTCTTCCAGCCGGGCCTGGACCTGGCGGTAATCGGCGCAGACGCTGGCCTTGCGGCCGCGCCGCTCCAGGGCGGAGCGCAGCGCCTCCGGCGACAGGCGCTCGGCGTCCGGGATTTTCTCTTTTTCAAAGACGTCCAGCAGCAGGACCTCGTCGGCCCGGGCCAGGGCGTCGGGCAGCCGGTCCTGGAAGAAGTTGCGCCGCAGGCTCCAGGAGCGGGGCTCGAACACGGCGACGATCCGCCGCCCGGGCCAGGCGTCGGGAATCCCGCCCAGCACCCCGGCGATGGCCGTGGGATGGTGGGCGAAATCGCTCAGGAACACGGTTTGCCCCGCTTCGGCCAGGACGGTCAGGCGGCGCTCCACGCCGCGAAAGGTGGCCAGGGCCCGCTCCACCGCCTCCGAAGCGATTCCCAGCTCGCGGGCCAGCAGGACGCCGGCGGCAAGGTTCCAGACGTTGTAGGGGCCGGGCAGCGGCGAATGTAGGCGCTGCTCGCTGCCGGCGCTCCTCAGGACGAAGTCGTAGCCGCCGCCGCGGGCAGCCAGCGCGGCGATTTCCACCGGGTTGCCCGGCCCGCCGTACTGGATCACCGGGGTGAAGGACCGCTCCACCGCCTGGCGGGCCATGGGGTAGTCGCCGTTGACCACGATGCGTCCCGTGGACGGGACCTGGTTGACCAGGTTGCGGAAGCTCTGCAGGTACGCCTCCTCGCTGCGGTAGAAATCGAGGTGGTCGTGCTCCAGGGCGGTGATCAGCAGCAGCTCGGGCCGGTACTTGAAAAACTTGGCCGAGCGGTCGAAGAAAGCCGTTTCATACTCGTCGCCCTCGCTGACGAAGAAATCGCCGCCGCCCACGCGGTAGTTGGCGGCGAAGTTGAGCGGCTTGCCGCCGATGAAAAAGCCGGGCCGCAGGCCGGCGACCTCCAGCAGGTGGGCCAGGAAGGCGGCGGTGGTGGTCTTGCCGTGGCTGCCGGCCGCCACCAGCGAGCGCTTGCCGCGGATGAAATGCCGCTGCAGCGCCTCGGCCATGGACAGGTACTCCAGGCGGTTGTCCAGGATGTGCTCGGCCTCGGGATTGCCGCGGCTGACCGTGTTGCCGATGACGCACAGGTCGACTCCTGGCGGGATGTTGCCGGCGGCGTAGCCCTGGAACAGGGTGACGCCCAGGTCGGCGAGCAGGCGGTCGACCGGCGGATAGAATCGGCTGTCGGAGCCGCTGACCTCCCAGCCCGCCTCGCGGAACAGCCCGGCCAGGGCGCTCATGCCGGTGCCGGCGATGCCGCTGAGAAAGACTTTTTTCACCATTTCACCCCGATTTCGCATTCCAACTGCCCTTCCTCGCCCTCGGCCGCCACGCGGGCCATTGTTCCCAACGGCACCACCTGGGCCGACGCCGCGTGGCCGAAGGGCATGTCGTACAGGACCGGGATGGCGAAGCGGGATAGGCGCTGTTGCCAGCGGCCGTAGAACGCATCCTTTTCCTGCGCGTCCCGGAAGCAGTGCGGAAATTCCCCCAGCAGCAGGGCGGCGACGCGGGCGAACACCCCCGCCTGTTCGCATTGCCACAGCAGGCGGTCCAGGCGGTAGGGCTTCTCGTTGACGTCCTCCAGGATGAGAATCCTGCCGCGGTCGCGCAGGGCCAGGGGGGTGCCGAGCAGCGATGTAAAAATGGACAGGCAGCCGCCGGAGAGCAGGCCGCGGGCGGCGCCGGGGCACAAGACCTTTCCGGGGAAAGGGCGGGGGGCCTGGTTGGCTCCCAGGGCGGCCGCGACCTGGCCGTTGTCAAACTCGCCGGCGGCCAGGCCGCCGTAGACCATGGGCCCGTAAAAGACGACCATCTGCCGCGCTTCCATGAGGTACCAGAGCAGGTAGCTGCAGTCGGAAGAGGCTACGAAAACCTTGGGTACGGGGATGACCAGCTCGTCCAGGAGCGGCAGCAGGTAATTGCTGCCGTAGCCGCCGCGCCCGGCCCACAGCCCCTTGACGTCGGCAGCGGAAAAAAAGGCCTGCAGCTCGGCCAGCGCCTGCCGCGGCGGCCGCGAGCGGAAATCCTGCGCCGCCAGGGGGTCGGGCACCTCGCGCGGGACGAAGCCCAGGCCGCGCAAAGCCTCCAGCCCTTGGCTGCGGAAGGGTTCGCGGGCCGGCGAGGAAGGCAGGAACACCCCCACCGTGTCGCCCGGGGCCAGGGGATCAGGCCGGCTGCGCATGGACGGCGAACCTCAGGGTGACGGTGGTTCCGGCGCCGGGGCGCGACTCGATCTCCAGGGCGCCATGGTGCAGCTCCAGGAAGCGGCGGGCAATGACCAGCCCCAGGCCGGTTCCCAGCTCCTTGGTCGAGTGCTCCTCGCGGGCGACGCGCTCCAGCTGGCGCGGGTCCATTCCCGCCCCGCTGTCGCGGACGCGGATGACGGCCTCGTCCCCCGCTTGCGCCAGCGTCACCGCGACCTCCCCCCGGCCGGCTTCCAGGGCCTCCAGGGCGTTGGTCAGGACGTTGTCGAGCGCCTGCCTGATTTTCTGGCGGTCGGCGACCACCGGCAGCGGCGCGGCGGCGGCCAGGGTGAAGCCGGCCTGGGGGTAGATCGGCCGCAGGCGCGCGAGCGCTTCCTCGAGCAGCCCGTTCAGCAGGAAGGGCTCGGGCTTCAGCTCGTCCAGCTGCGACAGGTTCAGGAAGCCGAACGCCACCCGCCGCAGGTGCTCCGTCTCCTCGACGATGTAGCGCACGGCGCTGGCGATGACCTCGCGGGCGCCGGGGCCGTCGTCGCCCAGCGAGCGCTCGATCTGCTCGGCCGAAAGGCGGATGGGGGTCAGCGGATTCTTCACTTCGTGGGCGACGCGGCGCCCCAGCTGGACCAGGGTCTTCATGCGGGCGATCTCAGAGGCGCTGCGCTTCTGCTCCTGGATCCCCTCGAGCATGGAGTTGAAGCCCTCGTAAAGCTCGCGCAGCTCGCTCTCGGCCGGGATGGAGCCAAGCGGGCTCAAATCGCCCCGCCGCACATCGGCCATGCCGCGGTTCAGGCGGTGGATGGGGGCCACGATCTTGTTGCGGAAAAAGAAGGCCGCGGCCAGGCCGATGACCAGCAGCGCGAAAAAGATCGTCACCGTAAAGTCGACGTAGTAGCGGCGGGCGCGCTGCTGCTCGGCGCTCTCGGCCGGGAATTCCATGCGGAACACGTAGCCGCCCTCGGCGCGGAAGTACAGCTCCAGCCCCAGCCGCCCCCGGCGCAGCTCGAACTGCTGGCCGTCGGCGCCCAGCCGCGCGCGCACCCCCGAGTCCAGGTAGATGGGCAGCTCGGCGCGGATCAGCCGGCGCTGGTCGGAGGCGAAGAGCAGGCTCCCCTGCTCGTACACGCTGATCTCGGTCTCGCTCACCTTCTGCAGCAGGAAAAGGTCGGACTGGGTGATCTCCGCCTTGTCGGCCAGCAGGCTGTTGGCCAGGGCCAGGGCCGAGCGGCCGCGGCGGTGGGCCGCCTGGCTGCGCCGCGTCTCCTGCGACTGGGCGTTGAAATTGAGCGAGAACAGCGAGAACACCCCGGCCGTCAGGATCGACAGCAGCACCAGGATGGCGAAGACCTTCACCGAAAACGAGCGCAGCAGGGTCCCGGGGGCGGCGCGGCGCAGCCGGCGCAGGGACAGCAGGGCCGCCAGCAGCAACAGGAAGCCGAGGATCTTGACGTACTCGGAAAAGGAGCGGAACACGGTCCGGCGCGGGAAGAAGACGATCGTGGTGCCGGCGCCGCTGCGGAAGGCGAACCCGTGGTGGGCGATCCCCAGCGAGGAGAAGCGCAGCCAGCGGTCCTGTCCAGGCTCGGAGGGCGCCAAGGGCGGCAGGTCGATGTTGCCCGGGTTTTCCAGCACCCGCCCGGCCTCGTCGAGGCGGGCGTACTGGATGCCGGCGTCGCCCAGGCGCCGGTCGGCGCTGAGCACCGACTGGCGCTCGCCGCCGCGCAGGACGAGATCGGCGGTGTTGAGCACCTGCACCATGACCGTGCCCAGGAAGCGCTCGCGCTGGAAAACGTCGATCGCGGCCACCGCCAGCCGCACCTTGCGGCCGAACAGCCACGAATCGACGTTTTCCACGTGCCAGAACGGAAAGGCGTCCCGGCGCTGCAGCGGAATGTAGGGCATCAGGTAGGAAAAGGAGTGGAGCAGCTTTCCGTCCCCGTCCAACACGTGGATCCCCGAAGCGATGTTCTCCTGAGGGGCCAGCGAGTTTTCCCAGCAGTCGGCCAGCTCCCCGCCGCGGCCAGGCTCAAACAGCGAGGCGAACGGGATGCGCCGCGAGTTCAGCTCGTAGACGATCTCGCGCGCCACCAGCTTGGCGTAGTCGTCCTGGCTGGCGAACACCGGTTTCAGGCCGGCGGCGACGAACTCCATTTTCCCGGCCAGCGAGCTCTTGCCCAGCCACTGGCAGGCGGTCAGGGCCGTCAGCAGCAGGCAGGCGGCCGCTTTCAGCCAGGTCCGCTCCGGGCGCAGGAGCAGCACGGCCAAGGCCAGGAACAGGAAGGCGGCGGCCAGCGGCGGCGGCGAGAGCCAGAAACAGGCCGCCGCGCTCAGCAGCGCCTGCAGCGCCAGCAGCGGCAGGACGCGGCGGGCCGGCCGCGGCACGGCCAGGCGCGCGGCTGCCAGCAGCGGGGCGGCCAGCAGTCCCAGCGCCAGGGTCAGCAGCGCCAGGTACGCGGGATGGAAGCGGAAATCGCCGAAGGGAAAGTCGGCGGCGGCCAGCAGGACGGGGACGGCGGCGAACGCCGCGGCCTGCAGCAGGTTGAAGGCGGCCAGGGCCGGGAAATTGCCCCGCGGGCGGGCGCGCTTCAGGAGCAGGCGGCCGGCGCAGGCCAGTGCCAGCAGCAGCGCCAGCAGCTGGAAGACCGAGCGCACGGCCTGCGGCCGGCCCGGCACATAGAGATCGCGGGCGGCGGCCCAGCCCAGGCCCAGCCAGGCAGCCGCCGCCATCCCGGCCAGGGCCGCGAGGCGCAGCCACAAGCGCCGGCCGCCGCCGCCGGGCAGGCTGTACAGAAGGAGGAAAAGCAGGACGGCCGCGGCGGCGGCCGCGAGCCGCCTGCGGCGCAGCGCCTGCCGCTCCAGCGCCTGGCGGGAAAAGGCCAGGTTGAGGATGAGCTGGCCCTGGGTGGCGCGGAAGACGCGGGTGCAGTAGAAGCGCCCGAGCGCCTGGTCATGGGTGAATTCGTCGCGCGCCCCAGGCGGCGGCCGGGGAAAGAATTTCAGCTCGAAAACAGGGTAAGGCAGGCGGGCCTCTTCGCGAAGCGCGCCCATGTCCAGGAATGGGGCGATGAAATGGGCGCCGCCCCCCAGCGCGCGCTGGAAATACAGCGTCTCGTTGCGCAGCGCCAGCCCCCAGCCGTCGCGGTTGAGCAGGCCCGGGCGGAAGAAAAAAACCTCGCCGAGCCAATCGGCGACCACCCCGTCCTTCTCCATGACCAGGGCCTCGTGCGGCTTCAGCCCGCCGGCGTCCAGGCGCCCCGCCGCGCGGTCGGCGGCGGCGCGGCCGGAACGGCTCAGGAACTGCCGGACCAGGCGGGCCAGCTTCGCCTCCATGCGACCGAGGTCGGCGGCGACGAGCGCCTCGACGCGGGCGGGCGACGAAGGGCGCGGGCGGGTCAGGGCCAGCCAGGCCGCGGTTGCGGCCAGGAGCAGGGCCAGGACGGCCGCGCTCAGAACCTTAGCCCGCGCAGGTAATAGAGCTTCCATTCCTTCTCCCGGCCCGGCCGGGTCTCGCTGTTCATGAACAGGATCAGCTTGTACACGACGCGGGCGCCGGAAAAGCGCCGTTTCAGGATCAGGTTCAGCGACTGCACGGCGTTGTCCTCCTCCACCTGCAGCGAGGACCACTCGAGCTTCTCGACATCCAGCCCGGCGAAGCGGGCGGAAAACTCGTCGATGAACTGGGCGCCGACCAGCGTGCCGCGCACGGCCAGGGGCTCCTCCAGGTTGACGACGACCTTCGGCCGGCAGATCGGCGCCAGCGCCGCGAAGCGGCCGTTGACCAGCGCCTCCTGCACCGGCTGCATGACCAGGTAGTTCTGGGTGACCTGCAGCAGGAGCAGCAGCGCCTTGAGCATCTCAGTACGTGATCAGGCTGTGCACCGGGTAGCCCGGGAGCCGGTCGCGGCCTTTCAGGAAGGAGAGCTCGACCAAGAACTCGATGGCCGCGACCTGGCCGCCGAGCCTCTCGACCAGGTGGGCGGCGGCCAGGGCCGTGCCCCCGGTGGCCAGCAGGTCGTCGACGACCAGCACTTTTTCGCCGCGGCGGATGGCGTCCTCGTGGATCTCCAGGGCGTTGGTCCCGTACTCGAGAGAATACTCCTCGCGGATGGAGCGGAAGGGCAGCTTGCCCGGCTTGCGCGCCGGGACGAAGCCGCAGCCCAGCTTGTAGGCCATGGCGCCGCCGAGGGTGAAGACGCGGGCCTCGATGCTCACGACCTTGTCGATTCCGCCGCCGGCTTCCGGGTGCTT
>CAYXCX010000018.1:0-5851 GCA_964463405.1 uncultured Clostridia bacterium | reverse complement strand
GTGGTGATGTCCTTGAACAGGATTCCTGGCTTGGGAAAATCGGGCACGTCGCGGATGCATTTTTCCAGGTCCATGCGGCCTCCTTGCCTGGGCATGATAATACTTTTCCCCGGATTTTTAAAGCCGCGTCTTCCTGCGGCCGGACTTGTCGGACCCGTCCGAGCGGTCAGACTGCAAGGCGTTTTTGCAGCCCGCCTCTGGCAATGAACTCCCGCAACCGCTCCAGGGCGCGGGCGCGGTGGGAGACGCGGTTCTTTTCGGCCAGCGTCAGCTCGGCGAACGTCCGCCCCAGCGGCGGGTAGAAGAAAACCGGATCGTAGCCGAATCCCCCGCTGCCCCGCCTTTCGCGCAGGATCACCCCGTCGGCCGCGCCGCTGAACTCGGCCAGCGGCACGCCGGCCCGCGACAGGCACACGGCCGAGACGAAGCGGGCGCGGCGGTCGTCGAGCCCCGCCATCTCGCCCAGAAGCTTGTCCAGGCGCGCGTCGTCGCCGGCGCCGGCCCCGGCGTAGCGGGCCGAGAGCACCCCGGGGCGCCCGCCCAGGGCGGCGACCTCCAGCCCCGAGTCGTCGCCCAGCGTGTCCAGGCCGGTCAGCCGCGAGTAAAAATCCGCCTTCAGCCTGGCGTTGGCGGCGAAGGTCGCGCCAGACTCCTCCACCTCGCCGCCGGCTGCCGCCTCGTCCAGCGACAGGAGTTCCAGCTCGAGGCCGCCGGAGCGGAGAAAGCCCGCGATCTCGCTCTTCTTGCCCGGGTTGCGCGTGGCCAGCAGCAGCCGGGTCATAGGGTTTCCGCCAGGACCTCTTTGACCCCCTCGAGCATCATGACCTTGTCGAGGAACTCGCGGTTCTTGTTTTCCGAAGTGGTGAAGATGATCTCGAACTCGTAGGCGCCGGGGCGGCGGTTCAGCCGGGCGCTGGCGGCGCGGATGTTCAGCTCGGTCAGCAGCCGGCGCAGCTCGACCAGCAGCGAGGCCTTCTCCTCGGTGGTGATGAGGTAGGCGCAGTTCTGCTTCTGCCGCTCGAGCGGCGCCAGCAGGAAGCGGAAGGCGGTCAGCACCACCACCACCAGCAGGGCCACCGCGAAGGCCAGCAGGTAGTAGCCCCCGCCCACGGCGATGCCGATGGCGGCCACGGTCCAGATGGTGGCGGCGGTGGTCAGTCCGTGGACGGCGAAGCGGGCCTGGATGATGGCTCCGGCGCCCAGGAAGCCGATGCCGCTGACGATCTGCGCCGCCAGCCGCGCCGGGTCGGCCGTCTGCGCCTGGGCGGCGATTTTGAACGATAGGATGGTGATCAGGGCGCTGCCGACGGCGATGAGGATGTTGGTGCGCAGCCCGGCCTCCTTGTGGGCCAGCTCGCGCTCCAGGCCGACCAGGCCGCCCAGCATGGCGGCCAGCAGGATCTTCAGGATGACGTCAAGTTCCATGGCGCTCACCTCAACAGGAAGGCAATGGCGAACACGACCAGCAAAAACAGCGTGTACAGCGCGAAATATGGGTTTTTCAGCTGCTTTTCCGGCTCCTCGGCGGCGTCGCGGTCCTGGATCGACTTGAGCATGAAGAAGACCAGGTAGAAGACGATGAACGGCAGGGCATAGAGGAAAGTCGCCAACCCCCAGCGCAGCGAGAACAGGATGAACATGGCCAGGAAGGCCAGCCCGTTGGCGGTCATGTAGGCGGCCAGGCCGGCCACGCTGCAGCGGCCCAGCGAGCGCCGGTAGTTGCGCGCCTCTTCAGGAGAAAGGAATTTCTTCTCGGCCACCCGCTTGCCGATCATCAGGAAGTTGCCGAAGGCCCACCAGGCGGCCAGCAGGGACAGCGGCGGCATGGCGGCGGCCAGCACGTGCCAGCCGATCAGGAAGCGGATGGGGTTGTTGGCCGATTCCAGCGTCGAGTCGAGGTACGGGATGTCCTTGACGCGCAGCGGCGGCACGTTGTACAGCAGCCCGGCCAGCAGCAGCGCCGCCAGGCTCCAGACGAACGCCGGGCGGAAGGTGAGCCAGGCGATGGCCAGGGCCGCCGCCGACAGCAGGGCCCAGCCGCCGAGCAGCACCGGCACGCTGATCTCCTTGGCCACCAGCGGCCGGTTCTTTTTCTGCGGGTGATGGGCGTCGAAGGGGGCGTCGGTGATCTCGTTGACGATGTAATTGGCGGTGGAGACCATCCAGGTGAGCAGGAAGGCCAGGCCCAGGCGCAGGGCCAGCCCGGCGCTCAGCTCCGCGGGCAGGCGGGAAGGGTCGACCAGGAACACGGCGGCCGTGCCGACGACGATGGCGGTGCTGCGCGGCCAGCGGTCCAGGCGCAGCGAGGCCAGGTACAGGCTACTCTTTCCTCTTGCGGGCATAGACCTCCAGGGAATCGAACAACTGCAGCTTCAAGTGTAGCTTTTTGAGCGGCCCTTGTAAAGGAGCGCCCTTGAGCGCCGGCAGCAGGCGCGTGGCCAGGTAGTAGGCCGTGAAGTGCCAGGCGAAGCGCCGGCAGGCGGCGATCTCGAAGCCGTGGCCGGACAGCAGCCGCCGCAGCGCGCGGCGGTTGAAAAAGTTGACGTGGGCCGTCCGGTAGTGCCACCAGCGGCCGCCCAGCAGCCGGGCGGCCAGGCTGCCCACGTCGGGGGTGACCAGCACCAGCGTTCCGCCAGGCTCCAGCAGGCGCGCCAGGGCGGACAGCAGGGCGTGGGGATCGGGGACGTGCTCGAGCACGTCGAGCAGGGTCACGACGCGGAAGGGCTCGCCCGCGGGGAATTGCTCGACGGTGCCGCGAAACAGCTCCAGCCCGTAGCGGCGCCGGGCTTCTTCGGCCAGGGCGGCGGAGGGCTCGATGCCGCGCACCGCGTAGCCGGCCGTGCGCGCCAGGTCGAGGAAGATGCCGCTGGCCGCGCCGACGTCGAGGAGGCGGCTGCCGGGCGGGGCCAGGGCGGCCAGGCGCTTCAGGATCGCGGCGAAGTTGCGCCCGCGCCCCTCCCCTTCCTGGCCGTACTCCTCGTCTTCCAGGGCGGAGTAAAAGCCGGCGATGGCCTCGGGGTCGGGCGCCGGGTTGGCGAACACGAAGCCGCAGCCGCGGCAGCGGAAAAACGTCCAGCGCGAGCCGTAGCGGCTGTCGGTGATCTTGAAGTCGCCGGCGCCGATTCGCTGGGGATCGATCGTCCCCTTCTTGAAAAGGCGGATGCGCCCGTCACGGCACAAAGGGCAGCGCTCCAGCGGCGTGAGCTTCATTCCTGTCTTTCTTGTCTGACCTGTCCGCCGGGTCCGCTCTCTTTCGCGAAGAAGCTCTTCTTCCAGAACTCGACCGAGGCCAGCGCGTTCTCCAGCGCCTTCTGGCCGCGGATGCCGTGGCGCTGGCCGGGATAGATCATCAGCTCCAGCGACTTGCCCAGGTCCTGCAGGGCGGCGAGCAGCTGCAGCGAGTTCTGCATGTGGACGTTGTCGTCCATGCTGCCGTGGGTCAGGCGCAGGCCGCCGCGGTAGGAGGCGGCATGGGTCAGCACCGAGGCCTGGCGGTAGCCCTCGGGGTTCTCCTGCGGCGTGTCCATGTAGCGCTCGGTGTAGACCGAGTCGTACAGGGTCCAGTCGGTGACCGAGTACTCGGCGATGCCGCTGGAGCAGCGTGCCGGGGCCGAGACCACGGCCAGGGCGGCGACGTCGGCGCCGGCGCTGCCGCCGCCGATGCCGATGCGGCCGGCGTCGACGAAGGGCTGACTCCGCAGCCAGGCGACGGCGCTGCCGTAGTCGGCCATCTCCCACTTGCCCAGGCAACGGTGCATGAGCTCCTGGCCGCGCTTGCCGTGGTGGCCGGCGCCGCGGTGGTCGACGGTCATGACGATGATCCCCTGCGCCGCCAGGAAGGCATCGCCCAGGCGGCGGGGAAAAACGTCGCGCACCGCGCGGGCGCCGGGGCCGCCGTAAATGCTCAGCACCACGGGATATTTCTCAGCTGGATCGAATCCCGGCGGCAGGATCCAGGCAGCCGGCAGCTGCACGCCGTCGGCGGCGGGGATGCGGAAGAGCTCGCGCCGTCCCAGCTCGGTGGCGGACAGCGCCGGGGCGGCGCTGTCGCCCAGGCGGCGCAGCACGCGGCCGTCGCCGGCGCACAGATTCAAGGACGCCGGGCGCGCCAGCGAAGACCCGCGGTCCAGGAAGAAGGCGCCGCGCGGCGAGACGTCGACGAAATGCGAGCCGACTCCGGAAGTCAGGCGCCGCGGCTCGCCCCCCGCCAGCGCGACCCGGTACAGGTCGCTGCGGGTCGAGTCCTCCTTGTCGGCGCTGAAGAAAACCAGGCCGCGCCGGGCGTCGACCGCCTCGATGCGCGCGACCGACCATTCGCCGCCGGTCAAGGCGCGCTCGCCTTCCGCGGCGCCGACGCGGTACAGGTGCGTCCAGCCGCTCTTGCTGCTCAGCAGCAGCAGCGAGCCGTCCGGCAGGGGGACGAAGCTCCCCTCGTCGAGAAAGTCCACCCAGGCCTTCTGCTTTTCGGAATAGGCCTGGCGCAGGGCCTTGGTCGCCGGGTCGTACTCGTAGATGCGCAGCTCGTCCTGGCCGCGGTTGAGCCACTGCAGGTAGGCCTTGTCCCCCCGGGGCGACCAGGCCAGGAAGGTCAGGTAGTGCTCGCCGCCGGCGGCGAAGGAGACCCAGTCGATCTCGCCGCCTTCGGCCGCGACGAAGCCGGCCTTGACCTCGGGATTGGCGAAGCCGGGCTTGGGGTAGCGCTGCATCTCCAGCCGCCCGTAGGCGCCGCCGGCCTCGAACAGCGGGAACTGCGGCACCCGCGACTGGTCGAAGCGCAGGAAGGCGATGCGCCGGCCGTCGGGGCTCCACTCGAAGGCGCGGTAGCGGCCGGCGCGGCCGAGGATCTCCTCGTAATACACCCACGAGGCATAGCCGTTGAGGATCTCCTCGCTGCCGTCCGTGGTCAGGCGCTTCGGGGCGCCGCCGTCGACGGCGGCGGCATAGAGGTCGCCGCCGCAGGTGAAGGCCAGGCGGCGGCCGTCGGGCGAGAAGGACGGGTTCTGCTCCACGGCCGGGCTGGAAGTGACGCGGCGCAGGACGCCCGTCCTGCGGCTGAAGACGTGCAGGTCGTTCTCGTGCAGGAAGGCCAGGGCCGAAAAATCGCCCAGGCGGGCGTCGGGACGCAGCCAGTTCAGCTTCTCGGGAGCGCCCGCCGGCCGGCGCGCGGGATCGAACAGCACGCGGGCGCGGCCGCTGGCGGCGTCGACGCGCAGCGCCCTGCCGCCGCGCAGCTCCAGGTAGGCCGCGTCGTCTAGCCAGGGCCCCGCCTCGGGCAGGGGCTGGAACAGGGGCTCGCCGCGGTTTAGGAACGCCTGCTCCAGGGTCAACTCTTTCATTTCCCCGGCCGGCAGGCCCAGGGAGCAAACCAGCAGCAATGGGATCAAGCGTTTCATGGCTCCTCCAGGATGAACTGCTACGCCGCGCCCGGACAAAAGGTTGCGGCCGTCAAATGACGAAGCCGGCCGGCACCTCCATGTCCTTGGGGACCACGATGATGCCGTCGACGATGCTGTAGCGGTCGTGGGTGTAGTTCACCAGCCCCTTCTCGTTCAGCAGGCGCGCCCCGGTGCCGATGCGCACGTTCTTGTCCAGGATGGCGTTGCGCACCACGCAGCCGCTGCCGATGCCGACCGGCGGCCGGCCGCGGCGCACGTTTTCCGCCTTTTCCTCGGCGCTCTCGTAGTAGTCGGCGCCCATCATGACCACCCGCTCCAGGTAGGTGTTGGCGCGGATCACCGAGCGCGTGCCGATGACGGTGTTGGCCAGCTTGCTGCCCTCAATGATCGAGCCCTCGGAAATCAGCGAATAATGGACGTCGCAGTTCTCGATCTTGGAGCCGGGCAGGAAGCGC
>CAYXCX010000017.1:13270-15146 GCA_964463405.1 uncultured Clostridia bacterium | reverse complement strand
GCGGAATGCTTCCGCCTTTCAACAGGATCCGCAGCCCGTCAGATGGGTTCTGCGCCCCGCCGGAGCTCGCATTATGGCCTTTGTCTTCACTAACACTATCACTAACACTAACACTTATAGATCGACTATTCCTTCTTAAGGGCACTGGATGAACCCCTGAGCCCACAGGCAGCCGCCGCAGGCCGGATGGACGTTGCCGAAGCAGTCCTCGCCCGTATCGTCGGGCAAATCGCAGCTGTTGCAGGTGCTGCAGGGAGCGAAGGCGAATTCGTCGAGCTTGCGCCTGAAGTCGCGCCATTCAGGATCGTTCCAAATTTCACCCAGGCCGCGATCGCGCAGGGAGCCGAAAAAGAAATCGGGCCAGTGGCGCGCGTGGCCGTTCAGGCAGACGGTGTGGGCGTGGAGCAGCGGCAGGCAGGGGCCTATCCGACCGTCCCAGCGCAGCGAAGCGCTGCGGCGCTGCAGGAAAGGGCAGAGCCCTTTTCGTCCCGGTGCCAGCGGCACGAAGGAAAGGGCATCGGGAAACTGGCTGAACAGTGGCGCAAGCGCCCGTTCGTCGATGGCGCCGGGGTCGAAGCGCGGCATGACGCATCCTTCTTCGGGCAGTTCCGCGAATTGGGTTTGAGCGAAAAGGATTTCCGCCGCCATATTCTCGGTATACGGCTCGACATTGCTGAGCGAGAAGCACGTGGCGCCCAGGCGCCGGGCCAGGCCCATGACGGCGGGCAGGTCCGCGATGTTGCGCCTCATGGCCACGTAGGAGATCCCCAGTTCCGTTTTGCCCTTCAACGCCTTCACCCGCTCCAGGTTGGCGACGATCTCCAACAGGTGGTCGCCCAGGCGCACGTCGGCATAACTCTGCGGAGATGCGCCATCGATCGACACCCACAGGCGGTCGAGACCGGCATCCAGCAAACGCCGCGCCGTTTGCGGGTCGAGAGAAACGCCGTTGCTGATCAGCTCCGCGAACGATCCCGCCTCTTTGGCCAGCTGCACCATGTCGACGATGCGCGGATGGCCGAGAGGCTCGCCGAAGCCGCCGAAAAAGACGGCCGGCGGGCCGGGCATGGCGCCAACCTCGGCCATGAGCCCGGCGAAAAGATCAAGGTCCAAGTTTCCCAGCGGCTCTTTCCAGGCGTGACGGATGCAGGAGCGGCAATCGAGGTTGCAGCGGCTGGTCGGCTCCACATAGAGCCGGGCCAGGCGGTCGATATCCGCGGGCAACGACGAGCCGCTTCCCTTGTCCATCCGGTCATGACCTCGCTATTTTTTGAAAAAGTCTTTGTCGGCGCAACGGCCCGCCTCGAATTGCAGGGTGACATGCGCGATCCCGTAGCGCTCTTTCAAGATGCGCTCGATCTTGTCGGCCAGGGCGCAAGCACTCGACAACAGGCAGTCCTCCACGTCGACATGGGCCTCGAAATACACCGTCTTCTCGTTGGCCATCCAGGTATGCACATGGTGGATGTTCCGCACTTCCGGAACGGCCTCGATCTCGCGCTGCAGGGCGCCATAATCCAGGTCGGCGGCCGACTGCATCAGGATGCCGACGGAATTTTTGACGATCACCCAGCTTTCGCGCATGATATATACTGAGATCAATACCGTGATCAGCGGATCGATCCAGAACAGGCCCCAGATGCGGATGGCGATGCCGCCGCCCAGGACGCCGACGGAAGAGACCGTGTCGCCCAAAAGATGCAGGTAGCTGGAACGCACGTTCATGTTGCCGTGCGCCTCTCTTTTCAATAAAAGCATGGAGACGAAATTCGCCACCAGGCCGAACAGTGCCACGCCGATCATCAGGCCGCTGTCGATGGCTTCCGGGTTGCGAAAACGGCGCATGGCCTCGACTACAAGATACAAGGAGATCGCC
>CAYXCX010000017.1:0-13260 GCA_964463405.1 uncultured Clostridia bacterium | reverse complement strand
CGCGCTTGTAGCCATACGTCCGGTGGACATCTTTCTCTCTGCCGGCGATCCTCCAGGCAATATAGCTCAACAGGATGGATACCGTGTCGCCCAGGTTATGCGCCGCATCGGAAAGCAGGGCCAGGCTGCCCGACATGATCCCGCCCGCCACTTCCACGGCCGTGATCAGGCCGTTCAGCAGGGTCACGCCCAAGTATTTGGCGGCCGACAATTTCACTGGCTCCCCGCCATGCCGGTTTTGCCTTTCCTTTGTTTCGCCATTCATGGCAACGGTTCCTCCAGCATGCGGTTTCATAGCGACACGGTCAACTCCAGATCATATAGGCCGCGGCGACCAGCAGCAAAATGCCGCAGATCTTTTTGATCACGTTGAGGGTCTTTGAGCTCTCGTTCCAGCGCAGGTAATTCTCGATCACGCGGGTGAAGGTGCCGGCGAAGACGATCACCGCGCAGTGGCCGATGCCGTAGGCCAGCAGCAGGGGCACTCCATAAACTAGGCTCGTGGACGACTTGGCCAGCACGATGGCCAGGATCGGCGCCATGTAGGCGAAGGTGCAGGGGCCCAAAGCCAGGCCGAAGAGCAGCCCCAGCAGAAGCCCGGCCCACGCCCCCCGGCCATGGGTTTTGGCATTCGCCGCCCCGGGCAGGTCCAATTTGATGGCCCCCAGCAGGTAGAGGCCGACCAGCACGAAAATTCCGGCCACCAGAAAGTTGCTCCAGCGGCCGATGTCTCCCAGCATGCGCCCCAGCAGCGAGGTAATGACCCCGATCAGGCCGATGGTGACCAGGATGCCCAGGGCGAAGGCCAGCGAGATGCGGAAGGCCTTGCGCGTCGTGAGCTGCTCCTGCTGGCTGACGAAGCCGACGATCAGCGGGATGCTGGCCAGGTGGCAGGGGCTGAGCAGGATGCTGAGGATGCCCCAGACGAAGGCGCCGAAGAGCCCCACCAGCGGATGGCCGTAGAGCAGCTCCGTCACCCAGGTGAACAGCGTCTCCAGCATTATTTCACGCCCTTCTGCTTCAGGACCTTGACCAGCTCCTCCTTGGGGAAGAATCCCTCGTGGCGGAAATACTCCTCGCCGTCCTTGTCCAGGAACACCTGGGTGGGGATGACGCGGATCTTGTAGGAGCGGGCGAAGGGCTCGCCCTCCGGCGTCCAGACATCATGGAAAACCACCTTGACCTGCTTGGCGTAATCCTTCTCGATGTCCTTCATGATCGGCTGCATCATCTTGCACGGGATGCAGCGCACCGAGCCCAGCTCGACGAACGTGACCAGCGGGGCCTCTTCCGCCGCTGCGGCGCCGCTCTTTTCGCCGTTCTTGGCGCCGGCGGCGCTGCAGGCGGCTGAAAAGGCCCCGAGCAGGAATAGCAGGACGAAACCGCGCATGAGCGTGTTCTTCATTTTCCCCTCCCGGATCAGCCTTGCAGAAGCTTCTTGATGTCTTCGACCGCCGGCACCTTGCCGGCCACTTTCACGACACCGTCCACGACCAGCGCCGGCGTGACCAGCACCCCGAAGGCCATGATCTGCTGCAAATCCTTCACTTTCACCACTTCGAAATCCAGGCCGAGCTCAGTGGCAGCCTGGCGGGCGTTCTCTTCCAGTTTCCGGCACTTGGGGCAGCCGGTACCCAATACGTGGAGCAACATGCTTCCTCCTCAGGGCATCGTTCCCATATTTCAGGTATTTCCATATATGAATCCGGCCAGGGTCGACAGGATCACGACCAGCATGACGAAGACGACGGTTTTCTTGCCGCCCATGACCTTGCGCAGGACTAGCATGCTGGGCAGCGAGAGGGCGGGCCCGGCCAGCAGCAGGGCCAGCGCCGGGCCCTGGCCCATGCCCGAACCCATCAATCCCTGCAGGATGGGCACTTCGGTCAGGGTGGCGAAATACATGAAGGCGCCCGAGACGGCGGCGAAAAAGTTGGCCAGCAGGGAATTGCCGCCGACGGCGGCGCTGACCCAGGCCGAGGGGATCAGTCCCTCCTCTCCCGGCCTGCCCAGCAGCACGCCGGCGACCAGCACGCCGCCGATCAGCAGCGGAAAGATCTGCTTGGCGAAATCCCAGCTCGAGGTGAACCACTCGCCGCCCGCGCCCTTGTCGAAGCTCAGGAGCAGCGAAAGCCCGATCACGCCCACGCCGAAGGCCAGCAGCGGCTGTCCGGGAAAAAGAAAAGCCAGGGCGATGGGCGGCAGGGCGGCCGCGATCACTTTCCAGCGCGGCAGATGGAACCAGGAGACCAGGATCAGGGCCAGCCCCAGGCCGGCCAGGCCGGTGATCAGCCATTTGAGCGAATGGACGGCCGCGAAAAAGCCGCCGACGCCGCTTGGCTTGCCCCAGTTGGCGAAAACCAGGATGGCGACCAGCGACAGGAAGAAGAGGGCATTCTGCCACAGCGGCCTTGTGTCCTCGGCCTCGGGCATGGCCATTTTGGCCTTGGCCTTTTCCGTCTCTTCGCGGCGGAAGATGAAATGCATCAGCAGGCCGATGACGATGCTGAACAGGACGGCGCCCACGGCGCGGGCCACGCCGATTTTCAGTCCCAGAACGCGCGCCGTCAGGATGATGGCCAGCACGTTGATCGCCGGCCCCGAGTAGAGAAAGGCCGAGGCCGGGCCGAGGCCGGCGCCCATGCGCCAGATGCCGGAAAACAGCGGCAGCACCGTGCAGGAACACACGGCCAGGATGGTTCCCGAGACCGAGGCCACGCCGTAGGCCAGGGCCTTGTTGGCTTTGGGGCCCAGGTATTTCATGACCGCTTCCTTCCTGACGAAGACGCCGATGGCCCCGGCGATGAAAAAGGCCGGGATCAGGCACAGGATGACGTGCTCGCGCGCGTACCACTTGGCCAGGTGCAGCGCCTCCATGACCGCCCGGTCGAAGCGCAGCGTGCCCACCGGCAGGTAGAACAACAACAAAAACAAAGCGACCATCCAGGAGAGAATTTTCCACTCCTTTTTCCAATCCATTATCGCAGCTCCTTGGCTTGAATCTTTTTAACGGCGCCGTTCCCGGGAAGGCCTATCTTCGCCCGGCCGCCGAAGGCGGAGAGACGCTTCAGGTCGAGCCGGGCCTGGCCGATCGAGGCCCGTTCTTCAATGGCCAATAAAAGGAAACGAATGAACATGTCGTTGCCCGTCAGGCTATAGACGATCCAGCGCTCCTGCCGCCGCACCTGGACAATGCCCGCCTCTTTCAGGATGCGCAGGTGGAAGGAGAGCCGGGGCTGCTCGATGGCCAGGGCGGCGGCGATCTCGCAGACACAGAGCTCGCCGCGCCCGAGCAGCTTCAGCACCCGCAGCCGCGTGCCGTCGGCCAGGGCCTTGAACAGGGTGACCAAATCGCCCATGGGCAGTCTCCCATATCAATTTATTTTGATATGTCAGTTTACTCCCGCCCAGGCTGCCTTGTCAAGATACGCCAAAACAAGGGCGGGGACAGTTTCCGCAGCCCCCCCTCTCCTTTCAGCATAAATTTTTTTTTATTCCCATCCGCGCCGCCGGCTCATGGCGGGCGCCGTTCTTGGAATCATTTTTTTTCTTGTGCTATAATTGTGGCGAATGCGATCTTGAAGGAGACACCGCCATGGCCAAAGACAAGGACAAGGGAAAGGAAAAACTGAACAAGCCCAAGCTCTCGGTCAAGGACAAGAAAAAGAAAAAAAAGGAGAAGTTGGAGCGCAAGCAGGCCGGCCTCTAGGCCGCCCCTCCCAGCCTGGCGGGCTTCCCGCCCCGCCTCAGCCCAGCAGCCTGAGGCGCCATCTTTCAAAATCCTCGTAGCGCAGGATCACGCGGATTTTTTTGTAGCGGAAAGCGCTCTTTTCCCAGGCGATTTCGCCGCGCTCGCTTCTGAGATCAATCTTCATGTAGGGCCGGCGGAAACGGTAGATCACGAGCCAATCCCCCTCCAGGCACAGGCAGCAGGCCGAGATCTGCCGGCGGCCGAAGCCGCCGACGCGCAGGGTCGCATAGGGCGTGCACTCGGCCGCACCCTCGCCGGAGAGCGAGCGCAGCCGGCGCGGGCAGGAGCCGCCGAAGCGGTTGGCCAGGTAGGTGATCCCGGCCACCAGCAGAAAGAGGGCCGCCATCAGCCCCATCATCTGCGGCAGGGTCTGCATGGCCAGGGGCGGGATCCCGCCGCGCAGCGCCGCCAACTGCCCGGCCAGCGCCGGCGCCGCCTTCTCGCCGCCGATCTCCAGGTTGAGCACGAAGCGCTCGACCGTCTGCAGCCCGAAGTCGAGCGAGCTGGATGAAGCCAGTTCGGCCCAGTAATTCACCCCCTGCCGGTGGAAGAGGCAGAGGACGCGGTAGCCCTTGTTCGCCCGCCGCAGCGCCAGCAGGCCGCCGGCGTACAGGTCCAGGTCGGCCCGTTGCCAGGCGCCGGCCGCGTGCTTGCGCGCCAGTTCCAGGTGGTCGGCCGCCGCGTCGGCCGAAAAGCGGCGGAAGAAGCGGAAGCGGCCGGCAAAGGCGTATCCCTGCCAGCCATTCTCGGCCCCGGCCACCGGCGCGGGCTCTCCGGCCGGGAAGACCGAGCGCACGCCCAGGAGTTCGCGCCGTTGCCCCGGGAGCTCCTGGCGCGAAAAAACAAAGAACATCGCCCCCAGCCCCAGCAGCATCAAGGCCGTCATCAGGGCCGTCATCTTTCTCCATGTCATGCGTCCACCTCCTCAGGCAAGCAGCAGGGCCAGCAGCAAAGCCGCGGCCCCGGCCAGGGCCGGGAGCTTGATCCCGCGCCAGAAGGAATTGGCCCGGCGCAGCGCCTGAAACTCGGTGACGAAGATCGTCTCGCAGGCCCCGTTGCCGGTGTCGTCGCGCACCGTGCTCGTGCCGCGGCTGAAGCCGTTGGCCGGCTGGCCATACTCGGCCAGGAAGCCGCGCAGGAGAACCTGGTCGCCCGGCCGCGCGCGCAGGATGCGCCGGCGCAGCGCCGGGTCGGCGGCGAGCAGGTGGTTGTTGGACAGGTGGCGGCCGGAGAAGAGCTTGCCTGTCTCCTCGTCGGCCCAGCGGCACAGGCAGGTGAAGTCGCGGTTCCAGAATTTCATCTCGCGGTAGACGCCGCTCTCGATGTTGCGCCCCCAGACCAGGCACAGGTCCTTGATGTTCAGCTGGTCCTGCCAGCGGCGGTGATGGATGTCGAGGAGCGAGTCGCCGCGGTGCTGGCTGACCACCAGGCCGGCGATCTCGTAGCGGAACAGCGGCTTCACCACGTAGGTCAGTTTTTTCACCGTGACCGCGAACGGCGCCGGCAGGCCGTCCGCCTCCTGCCGCGGCTCTTCGAGCAGGGGCGGCAGGATGGCACCCGCAACCGGCAGCCGGTCGTCCAGGAGCATCGCCAGGGACCAAAGCAGCAGGCAGAGCAGGAACCCCAGGCGCAAAAGCTTGCTCTGCATCCGCGCCAAACCGGCGAAAAAGCCGAGGATGTCTTGTTTCCGACGCGGGGGAGACGCAGGCTGGGCGGCGGCCGGAAAGCGGTAACCACAGGGGCAGGTCGTGGAACCAGATGGGCAATAACACTGGCAATTCGGACAGTTCATCGGACCCCTCTCCGGCGCCCGGCATTTAGGCGCAAATCCAGGGCCAAGGTAAACCGGAAGCGCCTCCCTTGTCAAGGCCGCTAAACCGTGTATAATCCAGGCGCATGCCCGAGATTCAGGTTCGCCGGATCGCCCTGCCCGGAGCGCTCCTCTGCGCTCTGTTGCTGCAACCCGTGCGCCTGGCCCTCCCCGAGGTGGTCTGCCTCGCCCGCGGCGGCTCACGCCTGGAGCGGGCCGACCTGCTGGGGCGCTGCCTGTGCCAACCCCCTTCGCAGCTGGAAACCGCAGACAGCCTGGAACCGCTCCAATCCGCCACCGGGTCTTCCTGGCAGAACGGGGAGGCAGCCGGACGCGGCTGCGCCGACATCGAAGCTTCCGGGGGCTGGAGCCTGGGCCGCTTCGCCTTCGCGGCCGGCGGCACTGGCGCCGCCCCGTGTACTGCTCCGGCGGCACTCTCTCTCCTCTCCAGCACGGTCACGGCAGCCGCGGCGCCCGGACCCGCGCCGCCCATCGCGACGGGGCCCGATCTCATTATCTTCCGCCGTCTTCGCTGCTGATCTTCTTCTCTTCGCGGCCGCGCCGTCGCCCGATATTATTTCCCCAGAGGAGAAGATCATGAAAAACATCCTTTCCTTCATTCTGCTGGCCGCCCTGGCCTGGTGCCTGCGCGCGGAGGCAGTGGAAAAGACCTACACGGTGGAGGACCTGGTGGCCCTGCTGCTGCAGGCGAATCCTTCGCTGCGCATCCAGGAGCGCGCGCTGGCCATCGACACGGCGAGCCTGCGCCTGGAAGGCCGGCTGCCCAATCCCCGCCTGGCGGCCGCCGCCGGCTCGGGCAGGCCCCTGGCCGGCAGCGAGGGCGAGCGCCGCCTGTGGGAGGCGGGCATCGAATGGACCCTGCCCAATCCCGTGGCCCGCGCCCACGCCCAACGCGGCCGGCGCTGGCAGGAGCGGGCCGCGCAAGCCTGGAGCGCGGGGGAACGCCGGCAGCTGGTGCACGAGTTCAAGGCCCGGCTCTATGAACTCCAAAGCCTCACGGCCAAGAGGCGGATCCAGCGCGAAATGGTCGCCGATCTGCAGCGGGTCGCCGCCGTGGTGGATGCCCGTGCCGCCGCCGGCGAAGCCCTGCGCCTGGATTCGCTCTGGGCCCGATCGAGCCTGACGCTGGCCTTGAACCGCCAGCGGGAAATCGATGCCTTGATCGCCATTCTCGACCGCGAGATCCACGCCGATTTGGACGGCTCCCTGCCGCCGGGGATCGCGGTCCGCGAGGACGCCGCCCTGCCGCCACCTCCCCCGGGCCCAGAGGAACTCGAGCCGCTGCTGCTGAAAAATCCCGCCTTGGCCGCGCGGCGCGCCCAGCTGGCCGTGAGCGCCGCCCAGCTGGCGTCGGGGAAAAGCGCCTGGTTCCCCGATCTCGCCATGAGCTTTGAGCGGGCGCGCGAGGTCGACGCTTCGACCTGGAAAGGCGCCATCGCCCTCGAACTTCCCGTCTTTTCCGGCTCCTGGAGCCGCCTGCCCCTGCTGCGCTACCAGCGGCAGCGGGCCGCCCTGGAGGTGCGCCGCCAGGAGCTGCAGGATCGGAGCGAGCTGGCGCGGCGGTTGGCCGAGATCACCGCCCTGAAGGAGGCCCTGGCCGCTTTCGACGGCGGCGAGCTGGCCGCCGGGCGCGAGGCGGTGCACCTGGCCGAGGCCGGGTTGCGCGCCGGCGAGCTGTCCCTGCTCCATTACCTGGAGGCTCGCAAAAACCTGCTAGAGATGAGCGTGAAGCGCGCGGAACTGGTCGCCGGGCTGCGCACGGCCCATTCCGCCCTGGATGTTCTGCTGGGAGGATGGCAATGAAGAACAACGAAATCGGATCGCCGGGGACGAGGAGGTCGGCCCTGGCCGAGTGGGCCCTGGCCGCCTGCCTGGTGCTGGGACTGGCCGGCTGGACCGCCTGCCGCCACGACGGGGGCCACGAGCCGGAGGGCAGCGGCCAGGACGAGCACGGCCACCTGAGCGCAGGCGAAGGCGCCGGCGTCTCCTGGCAAAAACCGGAATTCGCCGAGCTGGTGCGCGCGCTGGAACTGACCGGAGAGATCGTCTCCGACCCGGATCGCAGCGAAGTGGTCACGGCGCGCATCGCCGGCCGCATCGCCGAGGTGAAGGCCGACCTGGGGCAGCAGCTGTCCCGCGGCGACGTCCTGTTCGTCCTCGACTCGCCGGAGCTTCTCGCCCTGAAGGAGTCGTTTATCCGCAGCGCCCTGGAGCACGGCCTGAACCGCTCGGCCGACGAGCGCGCCCGGCTCCTCCTGGACCAGCAAGGAATCGAAGCCAAGGCCGCCGAGGAGCGCAGGACCCAGGCCGGCATCAGCCGGGCGCAGGCCCTGGCGGCGCGCGAATCCTTGTTGCGCCTGGGTCTGGACCGGCGGCAGCTCGACCAGGCCGCGGCCGCCGATGCGCCCGCCGAGGTTGTGGCCGCCTTCATGACCTCCCGCCTGGCGGTGCGCGCTCCCCGTCACGGCCAGGTGCTGGAGCGGGACCTGGCCGCCGGCGAGTGGGTGAGCGCCGACAAGCCGCTGTTCAAGATATCGGACAGCCGGCACCTCTGGGGCCTCTTCGACGTCCCGGCCCTGGGCGCCCAGTCGCTGCGCGGCGACGCCGCCCTGGAGCTGAGCATCGAGGGCTGGAGCGGCCCCGCCCCCGCCAGCCGCATCCTGCGCATCCACCCGAAAATCGACGAATCCACGCGCACGGTGAAGGTGCGCCTGGGCATCGACGACCCCGCCGGCCGCATCCGCCCGGGTGCCTTCGCCACCCTCAGGCTGAAGACGCCGGCCGGCGCCAAGTCCTGGCTCGTGCCCGGCGAGGCGCTCACGGCCATCAACGGCGTCTTCGGCGTGTTCCTGCGCGAGGGGGACGGCTCACGATTCCTGCCGCTGGAGCGGAGCGAGCGCGACGGGGCCGGGCGCCTGGTCCTGCCCGAGGAACTGGCCAACCGGGAAATCGCCACCCGCGGGGTATTCGCCCTGAAAGCGGCCCTGCTGCTGCAGTCGGCCGGCGGCGACGCCCATGCCGGCCACGGCCATTGAGGAGCAGGGCATGAGCGCGCGAGCCAAACTCTCATTCCTGAGCTTCCGCGGGGCGCTGCTGGCGCTGGCGCTGGCCGCCCTGCTGGGCGCCTGGTCGCTGGGCGACCTGGCCATCGACGTCTTCCCCGATCCCTCGCCGGTGCTGGTGACGGTCACCGCCGAGGTGCCCGGCATGGGGCCCGAAGAGATCGAGCGCTTCGTCACCTATCCGCTGGAGCGCAGCCTGGCCGGGCTGCCGCGGCTGCACAAGACCACGTCGCTGTCGACGTTCGGGCTGGCCACCGTGCATGCCCATTTCGCCGACGGCGTGGACGTCTACTTCGCCCGCCAGCTGGTCAGCCAGCAGCTGACCGGCATCCGCGAAAGCCTTCCCGCCGGAACCGAGGGGCCGTCCCTGGCCCCGGTGACCAGCGCGCTGGGCATGGTCTACGTCTACGCCCTGGAGGGCAAGATGCCGGCCATGGACCTGCGCGACGTCCAGGACTGGCTGGTAAAGTTCCAGCTGCAGGTGACGCCGGGGGTGGCCGCCGTGTTCAGCCACGGCGGCGACATCCGCCAGGTGCAGGTGGCCGTCGCGCCGCAGCGCCTGCGCCAGTACGGCGTCACCCTGGAGGAGGTGGTCGATGCCGTCCGCTCCGCTTCGCACGCGGTCACCGCCGGCATCCTGAAGCGGGGCAAGGAGGAGGTGCTGATCCGCGGGCTGGCCCTGGCCGGAAGCGGCGGCGAGCTGGGGCTGGCGCTGGTCAAGCGGGCCAGCGGGTCGCCGCTGCTCCTCCGCCACGTCGCCGAGATCACCGAGGCGCCGGCGCTGAAGCGGGGCGACGCGCTGCTGGACAACCGCCGCGGCGCCGTCAGCGGCCTGGTGATGAAGCTCGTCGGCGCCAACACGGCCCAGCTCATCGGCCGCCTGGACGAACGCATCGCCCAGGTGAACCGCAGCCTGCCCCGGGGGCTGCGCATCGTGCCGGTGTACAACCAGGCGCGCATCATCCGCTCGGCCGTGCGCACGGTGACCGAGGCGCTGCTGCTGGGGATCGCGCTGGTGGCGCTGCTGCTGTTCCTGTTCGTCAACGACCTCTCCTCGGCGCTGGTGGCCGCCCTGGCCATCCCCTTCGCCGTGGTCAGCGCCCTGGCCGTGATGAAGCTCAGCGGCACCAGCGCCGACCTCATGTCCCTGGGCGGGCTGGCCGTCGGCATCGGCATCTTCGTCGACGCCGCCATCGTGGTCGTGGACAACATCGCCCGCCGGCGCTCGGGCGGAAATCTCGCGCGCGACGCCGCCGAAGCGGCCGTGGCCGAGGTCCGCCGCCCGCTGCTCTACGCCATGGGCATCATCCTGGTCTCGCTGTCGCCCATCCTGGCCCTGACCGGCATGGAGGGCAAGATGTTCCGCCCCTTCGCCCTGACCCTGATCTCGGCCCTGGCCGGCGCGACCCTCTTCGCTTTGTGGCTGGCGCCGGGCTTGATGACGCGCCTGCCCGCCGTCTCCCTCAACCTGGGAGGGCGCCTGTTCAGCGCCCTGGAGCGGCCCTACATGCGCCTGTACGATTTCTGCTACTCCCGGCAGCGGGCCACCCTTCTCTTTTTTCTGGCCAGCACCCTGGCGGCCGTGGCGCTTTTTTTCAGCGCCGGTTCCGAGTTCATCCCCCGCCTCAACGAGCAGACCCTGCAGCTGGAGCTGACGCTGCCGCCCAGCGCCGCCATCGAGACCACCTTGGACACCCTGGAGGCGGCCCACCGCCGCCTGCGGGCCCTGCCCGAGGTCGAGCGCGTCTACTCGCGCGTCGGGCGCGGCGAGGCCGGCGACCACGTCCACGCGGTGAACGAAGGGTTCATGATGGTCATGGTCCGCGAGCGCGGCGCCTGGCGCGCGCGCAACTGGGAGGCGCTCATCGACCGGGTGCGGCGCGAGACCGCCCTGGCCGCGCCGTCTGCCCGCATCAGCGTCAGCCAGCCCATCCAGCACAACCTGGACTATCTGCTGACCGGCTCGCGCTCCGACGTGGCCGTCAAGGTCCAGGGCGACGACCTCGAGGGCCTCCTGGCCAGCGCCCGGCGCATCGAGGAATCCCTGGCGGGCATCCCCGGGGTGGTGGACCTGGCCGTGAGCCGGACCAGCGGCCAGCAAGCCGTCCTGGCCCGCCTGGATCGCAGGGCCCTGGCCCAGCACGGCCTGTCGGCCGCCCGCGTCTTGGAGAACCTGGAGATCGGCCTGGGCGGCAAGACCGTGGGCCAGCTGTACCAGGGCGACCGCATCCTCGATGTCTTCGTCCGTTTCACCCCTCCCGGCGGCGACCCGCTGGCCGAAGTCGGCAACCTGATGCTGCACGGCCCCGAAGGCCAGGCGGTGCCGCTGGCGGCCGTCGCCCGCATCGGCGAGGACCAGGGGTACGCCGCCATCCAGCGCGAGAACGGCAAGCGCTTCGTCACCGTGCAGTTCAACACCAGCGGCCGCGACGTCGGCCGCGTCGTCGCCGCTGGACAGCGGCGCGTCGCGGCGCTCGGCCTGCCGCTGGGGACGGTGGTGGAATGGGGCGGCCAGTTCGAGCTGAAGCGGCGGGCCGAACGCCGGTTGTGGACGGTGCTCTCCGTTGCCTTCGCCGCCGTGGCCTGGCTGCTTTTCCGTTTCCTGGGCAGCGCCCGGCTGCTGCTGCTGGTCGTGGCCAACCTGCTCGCCGCAATGGCCGGAGGGGTGGCGGCGCTGCGCCTGGCCGGAGTCTACCTCTCCATCCCGGCCTCAATCGGCTTCGCCGCCCTGGTGGGCATCACGCTGGAAAACAGCCTGATCCTGGTGGAGTTCGCCCGCGGGCGCGGACGCGCCTGCCAAGACGTCGGCGCGGCCCTGCGCCAGGCGGTCCAGTCCCGTCTGCGCCCGATCCTGATGACCAAGTTCACTACCATCATCGGCCTGCTGCCGCTGCTGGCCAGCACCGGCGTCGGCTCCGAGATCCAGCGGCCGCTGGCGCTGGTGGTGATGGGCGGGCTGGTATTCTCCATCTTCACCACCCTGCTGCTGCTGCCGGTCATGCTCTGCCGCGGACGCTGCCTGGAGCAGCGCGACCCGGGCGGCGGTTGACCGCCATCCCCGGCGCCGTGCTATAATCGGGGCAACCATGCCCATCCGCATCGATCAATGGCTGTGGGCCGCGCGCCTGTACAAGACCCGGAGCCTGGCCAACCAGGCCTGCCGCGGCGGCAAGGTGCAGGTCGAAGGCGGCGCGGTCAAGCCGGCCCGGCCGCTGCGCGAGGAAGAGATCGTCGAGATCAAGCAGCCGCCGATCGTGCGCCGCTTCCGGGTCAAAGCCCTGGCCGCCAAGCGCGTCTCGGCGGCGCTGGCCCGCGAGCTGGTCGAGGAGGTCACTCCCGCGGCCGACCTGGAGAAGCTGGCCCTGGCCCGCCGCGACCCGCTGGGCCTGGTCTTCGCCGCCCGCGACCGCGGCAGCGGCCGGCCGACCAAGCGCGAGCGCCGCGACCTGGAACAGCTGCTGGGCGAAGAAGGCTGAACGCTCCGCCTCCGGATCCGGCCATCCCTATCCCGGCTCATTCAGCTTTATCCTCAGTGATGAGTGAAGGGACTCAGCGATCTCCAGTAATGAGTGATGAGAAAGAGGGGCCTCTCTGAGCTCGATGAATGCTCGCTTCTCATCACTTTTCACTCATCACTGCGCAGGGCCCGTTTCTCATCACTCATCACTTATCACTCATCACCCTGAACAGCGGCGGCTGCCCGCCATCGCCCCAGGCTCGCGGCGGCGCGAAGCCCGACAGCGCGATGCCGGCCAGGCGCACCGGGCGCGAGCCGGCCTCGGTCCGCTCCAGGAGCTCGCAGGCTGCGCGAAAGACCTCCTCCACCGAGTCCAAAAAACCGGCGCAGGTCCGCCGCCGGGTGACCAGCTGGAAATCCGCGTACTTGATCTTCAGGGTCACGGTGCGCGCCCGCTTGCCTTCCTCTTGCAGCTCGGCGAAAACGCGGCGGGAGCACTCGCGCAGGAATTGCCGCAGCGGCTCCTTGCTCGCCAGGTCGCGCGCGAAGGTCTCCTCGGAGCCGTAGGAGAGACGCTCGCGCCAGGGGGTGACCGGGCGCTCGTCCACGCCGCGGGCGATGTCGTAGAGGGTGCGGCCGAACTTGCCGAAATGCTCCTGCAAAAAAACCAGTGAGCGCTTTTCCAGGTCGGCCACGGTGCGGATGTTCAGCTTCGCCAGCTGGGCGTCGGTGACCCGGCCGATGCCGGGGATCTTGAGCACCGGCAGGGGGCGGATAAAGGCCATGACCTGCTCGGGCCTGACCACGCACAAGCCGTCGGGCTTGCGGGCCTCAGAGGCGACCTTGGCCACGAACATGTTGGCCGCCGCCCCCGCCGATGCCGTCAGGCCGGTGGCGGCGAAAATGCGCGCCTTGATCTCCCTGGCCAGGCGGGTGGCGCTGGGCTCGTTCTTCTTGTTGCGCGTCACGTCCAGGTAGGCCTCGTCAAGGGAGACCGCTTCGACCAGGTCGGTGTATTCACGGAAGATGGCATGGACTTGCTCCGACACCTGGTGGTATTTCTTGAAATCCGGCGGGATGAAAAGACATTGCGGACAGAGGCGCCGGGCCTGGGCGCAGGACATGCCAGAATGGATGCCGAATTTCCGCGCCTCGCAGT
>CAYXCX010000016.1:12141-15738 GCA_964463405.1 uncultured Clostridia bacterium | reverse complement strand
ATGCAGGTAGGCGATGAACGTCCGGGCGTCGGCGGCGCCCAGCACCTTCTTGAACACCTTGAGCGTCACCTGGAACAGGTCGGACTCGCTGCCGCCGCGCAGGAAACGCGGCAGCAGAGCCAGCAGCGTGCTGTTCTCGCGGATGCGGGCGATGGCGCGCTGGATGACCGCCTGCAGCTGCGGCTTGGCGATCTTGGCCAGCGACTCCTCGAGAATATCCAGGGCGCGGCGGTCGCTGTACTTGGCAATGCTGAGGATGGCCTCCTCGCGCAGCAGGTCGTCCTCGCCCAGGACGACGACTTTTTTCAGGGGCAGCAGGAAGGCGTCGCTGCGGATGTAGCCGGCCATGCGCACCAGGTCGACGCGCGCGGCCACGCTCACCGAGCGGCCGGTGATGTAAAGGGCGATGGCATTCTCGGTGCTGCGCCCGCCGCGGCGCACCAGCTCCTCCAGGCGCAGGCGGAAGGCCCGGCCGCCTCCGGCCCCGGCCTGGCGCACCAGCTCGTCGATCTGTTCCAGGACCGAGTCGAAGGTCGCCAGGGCCATGGCCCTTTTATCTTCTCCCGCGGGCGAAGCGCCGGTAGATGTCGCGCGTGCCGGCCAGCATCGCCTTCAGGGAAAAGACCCTCTCAAGCTCGGCCGAGGTGCAGGCGGCGCGGATGGCCGGGTCGGCCAGCACCAGCTCGCGGAAAGCGCGCTTTTCCAGCCAAGAGCGCATGGCCAGCGCCTGCACCCGCTCGTAGGCCAGCTGGCGGGCCAGTCCCTTGTCGACCAGCAGGGTGAGGACCTTCTGCGAGTAGAACACCCCCCGGGTCAGCTCCAGGTTGCGGCGGATGTTTTCCGGGTAGACGGCCAGGTGGCGCAGCACGCCGGTCATGTCCTCAAGCAGGAACACGGCCAGGTGGAAGGCGTCGGGAAATATCACCCGCTCGGCCGACGAATGGGAGATGTCGCGCTCGTGCCACAGGACGTTGTTCTCCAGGGCCACGGCGGCGTGCCCGCGCAGCAGGCGGGCCAGGCCGGAAACGCGCTCGCAGCGCACCGGGTTGCGCTTGTGGGGCATGGAGGAGGACCCCTTCTGCCCGCGGGTGAAGGGCTCCTCGGCCTCGAGCGTTTCGGTCTTCTGCAGGTGGCGGACCTCGACGGCGATCTTTTCCAGGCTGGTGCCCAGCAGGGCCAGGGCCGACAGCACCTCGGCATGGCGGTCACGCTGGATGACCTGCGAGGAGACGCGGCAGGCTTTCAGCCCCAGGCGGCGCAGCGCCCGCCTCTCGCCCGCGGCCGGGAAATGGATGTACGTGCCCACCGAGCCGGAGATCTTGCCGACCGCCGTGGCCTGCCTGGCCGCCTGCAGCCGGCGCAGGTTGCGCCCCATCTCCTCGTGCCAGATCAGGAACTTGCAGCCGAAGACGATGGGCTCGGCGTGGACGCCGTGGGTGCGGCCGATGGCCGGCAGGTCGCGGTAGGCCCAGGCCTTGTCCAGCAATACCCGCTGCAGCGCCCGGCAGCGCTCCAGGACCACTGCCAGAGATTCCTGGATGAGCAGCGAGAGGGCGGTGTCCACCACGTCGTAGGAGGTGATGCCCTTGTGCACGTAGGCCGAATCGGCGCCGAGCGACTCCTCCAGCGAGGTCAGGAAGGCGATGACGTCGTGCTTGACCTTTTTTTCGATCTCATGAATGCGGGCGACATCGAAGGCGGCGCGGGCGCGGATGCGCTTCAGGCTGGCCGGGGGCACCTGCCCCATTTCGGCCCAGGTCTCGGTCACGGCCAGCTCCACGTCCAGCCACTTGCGGTACTTGTTCTCCTCGCTCCAGATGCCGGCGATGGGCGCCGCTTCGTACCGTTCGATCACGCGCGTCTCCTTGGCCCGATTATAACAAGGTTGCCGGCCCTTGTATACCGGGCCGGCTCCCGCTCAAAAACGGAGCGAAAGGCAGCTCACGCCCCCGTCCAGCTTGCGGAACTCGGAAACGTCGACTTCCTGGGCCGGCAGGCCCGCATTCTCAATGGCCCGGCGCGTCCGCGGGAAGCCGGCCGGGACCAAAACCCGATCGTTCACCCGCAGCGAGTTGGCGGCGTATTCCTCGCCCGCGGGGACGGCGATAATGGTAAATTGCGAAAAAATCCTTTGTTGAAGGAATTCTCCGCTGACCAGCATCCGGTCGTCCCCCAGAAACGATACCCCGGTCTTCAGGTGCAGGATCCGGGGCAGCGGGACGGAAACCACTTCCTGGCCGTGGCGGCCGAGGATTTCTCCGAGCTGCCGGGCACCTTCGCGATTGCTGCGCGCCGATAAGCCTGCATAAAAACGGTCACCGACGCCCAGGACGTCTCCCCCGTCCAGGGTGCCCGGGGACAGGATCGCCTCGAGGCCGGGGAAAAAGGCCTTCAGGGCCAGGGCGACGCTTTTCTCCTCGCCGCGGCGGCTGGGGGCCCCGGGACGGCAGAGAACGGCCGCTTTCCCGCTCAAGACAGCCGTGTCCTCGATGAAAACCGAGTCGGGATACTCCTCGTCGGCCTCCAGCACCGTCACCTCCAGGCCGCAGCCGCGCAGCGCCTCCACATAGGCGGCATGCTGCTCCAGGGCCCGACCCGGGTCGGGGGCGGCGGGCGGGCGGGAAGAGGTCAGGCCGTGGACCAGGTTGCGGCAGGGCTTGCGCGCCAGGGCTCTCGTGAAGCGCGTCATCAAAACCTCCTTCCAGGGCGTTGTCTTTGTAGCACAGCCGGCAGGGGGAAGCAACTAAAGGGATTTCTTAGTGGTAGTGATAGTGGTAGTGGTAGTAAAGAATAATCGAAAGTTCGTTGATTGCTGTTACTATCACTATCACTAACACTAACACTAAGAGTTCATTGTCTTATAGCTTATCCTGATCTTGTTGACAGGGCCCGCCCCTTGGTGTACACTCGCCTCTTACTGCCATGAGCCAAGCGACGATCTTTTCGGTCTGCATGATAATGCCCGGCCCGGGCCTGGCGCTCTAGTCCCAGAGCGCAGGTTCGGGAAACCCCAGCTCCCGCCGTTTTCAAAATCCATCCCTGCTGGAGGCGCATCATGTCCAAAACCGTCGAAGAGATCAACCGCAAGATCGAGGGCGACAGCGTGCGCGTGGTCACCGCCGCCCGCATGCCGGAGCTCGTGGCCGAGCTGGGGCCGGAGGGGGCGGCCGCCGAGGTGGACGTCGTCACCACCGGCACCTTCGGCGCCATGTGCTCCAGCGGCGCCTTCCTGAACTTCGGCCATTCCGACCCGCCGATCAAGATGACCCGCGTCTGGCTCAACGGCGTCGCGGCCTACGCCGGCGTGGCCGCGGTCGACGCCTATCTGGGCGCCACCCAGGAGGAAGCCCGGGAAAGCGGCTACGGCGGCGCCCAGGTGATCGAGGACCTGCTCTGCGGCCGCCGGGTAGTGCTGCGCGCCGCCTCCTGGGGCAGCGACTGCTACCCGCGCAAGGAGATCCTGGGCGAGATCTCCCTGGCCGGGCTCAACCAGGCCATCCTGTGCAACCCGCGCAACGCCTACCAGCGCTACAACGCCGCCGCCAACTCCGGCGGGCGGACCCTGCACACCTACATGGGCAAGCTGCTGCCAGGCCT
>CAYXCX010000016.1:8208-12131 GCA_964463405.1 uncultured Clostridia bacterium | reverse complement strand
CCAGGCCTGGCCAACGTCACCTTCTCCGGCGCCGGCGGGCTGTCGCCGCTGGCCAACGACCCCAGCCTAGAGGCCATCGGCATCGGCACCCGCATCTTTCTCGGCGGCGGCGCGGGCTACGTCACCGGCGCCGGCACCCAGCACGACCCGCAGCAGGGCTTCGCCACCCTGATGGTGCAGGGCGACCTGAAGGGGATGGCGGCCGATTTTTTGCGCGCGGCCTACTTTCCCGGCTACGGCCCCACGCTCTACGTCGGCATCGGCGTCCCCATCCCCATGCTCCACGCCGGCATCGCCCGCGCCGCCGCGGTCCGCGACCGCGACATCGAGGTTGCCGTCGTCGACTTCGGCATCGCCGGCCGCCTGCGCCCGGTCCTGGCCCGCTGCAGCTACGAGCAGCTCAAGTCGGGCGCAGTGCGCATCGGCGGGCGCGACGTCCCGGCCTCCCCCCTGTCCAGCTTGCACATGGCCGGCCGCGTCGCTGCCGAGCTCAAGGAGCGGATCGAGCGCGGCCGCTTCTTGCTGACCGCCGCCGCCGCCCCCCTGCCCCGCCAGGGGGCAGCCAATCCTCTGGCCCTCTCGCCGGTTGCGGGCGAACCCAGGGTCCGGCGCCCGGCCGGCAGGCTGGAGACCGGCCGGCGCATGGCCTGGCAGGACGAGCTCTGCTTCTCCTGCGGCCAGTGCCTGGGCGTCTGCCCGGCCGGGGTCTTCCGCCGCGACGACTCCTGGCGGGTGACGGCCGAGCCCGAGCGCTGCACCGGCTGCGGCCTCTGCGACCGGGTCTGCCCGGTGGGCGCGATCGGCGCCGGGCCCGGCGCCGGGAGCCTGGCATGAGCCCGGTACCGGCGCGCAAGTCATTTCATTACAAGCAGTCCCACGCCACCCTGCTGGCCGAGGAACGCTTCCTGGGCCTGGCGGAGCGTACCTGGGTCACAGCTTACCGGCAGGTGGAAGGCTACGCCGCGCTCCATCCCCGATTTTCTGCGGCCCTGGAGCCCCTGCCCGTCGACATGGCCGCCCCGCCCCTGGTGCGGCGCATGGCCGCCGCCGCGGCCCTGGCCGGCGTAGGGCCCATGGCGGCCGTCGCCGGCGCCATCGCCCAGACAGTCGTGGAGGAGCTGGTGCGGGCAGGCTGCCGCCACGTCATCGTCGACAACGGCGGCGACGTCGTGCTGCGCCTCGAGCAGCCGGTGACGGTCGGCGTCTTCACCGGCCCGGCGCAAGTGCGCGACATCGCCCTGCGCTGCGAACCCCGCCCCGGCATTTTTTCCGTCTGCACCTCGTCGGGGACCATCGGCCATTCGCTCTCGTTCGGCCGCGCCGACGCCGCCACGGTGATCGCCGCCAGCGGCTTCCTGGCCGACGCCTTCGCCACCGCGCTGGGCAACCGCGTCGGCGGCGGCGGGGAGCAGGAGATGGAGCGCGCCATCCGCCAGACCCTGAGCGACGACGTCGAGGGGCTGCTGGTGGTCGCCGGCGCGCGCATCGGCATGGGCGGCCGGCTGCCGGCGCTGCTGCGCGCCGCGGTCGACCCGCGCCGGATCCGCTTGGGCTAGGAGGAAACCATGAAAAGAATCAACGTCGCCGTCCTGGGCTGCACCGGGCTGGTCGGCCAGCAGTTCGTCCGCCTGCTCGGCGGCCATCCCGTTTTCGCCATCACCTGCCTGACCGCGTCGGGCCGCTCGGCGGGCAAGGAGTTCGCCGCCTGCGTCGACCCCGGCGCCGTGGCGGCAGGCGCCGCGCTGCGGGGGCGGCGGGTCCGCGAGAGCACCGTGCAGTCGGTGCTCGACTGCCGGGCCGCCGTCGCCTTCTCGGCCCTCCCCGCCTCGGTGTCCGGCCCGCTGGAGAATGAACTCCGCGCCGCCGGCGTCGCCGTCTTCTCCAACGCCAGCGCCCTGCGCATGGAGCCCGACGTGCCGCTGCTCATCCCGGAAGTCAATCCCGGGCACCTGGAGCTGGCGCGCCGGCAGCGCCGCCGGCATGCGGGCTTCGTCGTCACCAACCCCAACTGCGTGGTCTCGGGTCTGGCCATCGCCCTCAAGCCGCTGCTGGCCCTGGGTCTGCGCGGGGCGACCGTGACCACGTTCCAGGCCGTCTCGGGCGCCGGCCGCCGCGGCGTGGCCGCCTGGGACATCCTGGGCAACGTCGTGCCGCACATCGCCGGCGAGGAGGAGAAGATCGGCCGCGAAACGCGCAAGATTCTCGGCCGCCTGGCCGGCGGGCGGGTACGGGACGCCGGCATCAAGATCTACCCCTCCTGCAGCCGCGTCCCCGTGAAATTCGGCCATTTGCAGAGCGTCAGCTGCGAATTCGCCGGCGAGGTCGGCGTGGAGGCGGTGCGCGAAGCCCTGGCCGGCTTCCGCGGCGAGCCGCAGCTACGGAGCCTGCCCACGGCGCCGGCCGCTCCCATTCTCGTGCGCGGCGAGGCCGACCGGCCGCAGCCGCTGCTTGACGCCGGCGCCGGCGGGCCCGGGCGCAGGGCCGGCATGGCGGTGAGCGCGGGCCGGCTGCGCCGCCAGGGCAGGCGCATCGCCTTTTTCCTGCTGCTGCACAACACCGTGCGCGGCGCCGCCGGCGGCTCGCTGCTCAATGCCGAGCTGGCCGCGGCGCGCGGCCTCATCCCCGGAAGCGGCGCATGAAGCGGGTGATGAAGTTCGGCGGCGGCTGCCTGCGCGACGGCCGCAGCGTCGCCCAGGCCGGCGCCATCATCGCCGCCCAGAAGCAGGCCCTGGCCGTGGTGTCGGCCGTCTCCGGCGTGACCGAGCTGCTGCTGGCCGCCATCGGCCAGGCGCGGCGCCGCGAGCGCGCCATCCCGCCGATCCTGGCGGCGCTCAACGCCAGGCATGCCGCCATCGTGGACGAGCTCTGCCCCGGCGGGCCGCAAAAGAGGCGGCTGCTGGCCGCGCTGGCTGCCCAGGTATCCCGGGTCGGGCGGCTGCTCACCGGCGTCGCCTGCCACGGCGACCTGACGCCGGCGGTGCGCGCCCGGCTGCTCAGCTCAGGCGAGCGGCTGGCGGCGCAGCTGCTGGCCGGCGTCCTGTCGGCGCTGGGCACGCCGGCCGCGGCGCTCGACGCCCACCGCGGCGGCGTCTGCACCGACGGCAACTTCGAGAACGCCAGCATTGACCGGGCACGCACGCGCAAGATGCTCCGCCCCCGGATCGACGCGCTGCTGCGCCAGGGCGTGGTGCCGGTCATTCCCGGCTTCTACGGCCGCGGGCCGGGCGGAACACTCACCCTGCTCGGCCGCAACGGCTCTGACTACAGCGCCGCCGCCGTGGCCTATGCCGCCAGCGCCGAGCGCCTCGAGGTGTGGAAGGACGTCGCCGGCTTCATGAGCGCCGACCCGGGACGGGTTGCGAACCCGCGCCGCCTGGACCGCCTGTCGTTCGCCGAGGCGGCCGAGCTGTCCTACTTCGGGGCCAAGATCCTGCACCCGCGCACGGTCGAGCCGCTGGCCGGGACGAAAACGCGGCTGTTCATCCGCAGCCTGGCAGACCCCGCCAGCCCGGGCACCGAGATCGTCTCCGGGCGCCCGTCACGGCCGGGCGAGGTGGCCGGCATCGCCGCCAACGAGCGCCTGGCCGTCCTGCGCGTGCACGGCGCCGGCATCGGCAGCAAGCCCGGGCTGCTGGCCGGCGTCAGCTCGGCCCTGGCCGAGGCGGGGATCAACATCCACTCGGTGCTCACCTCGCATACCTCGATCAACCTGCTGCTCGAGCCGGCCGACGCCGCCCGCGGCCTGAAGCGGCTGAAAAACAAGGCCAACGGCGTCATCAAGAAGGTGGAGCTTGAGGAGAGCCTGGCGCTGGTCGGGGTCGTGGGCGAGCGCATCATGGAGAGGGAGGGGATCTACGCCCGCATTTTCAGCGCCGTGGCCCGCGAGGGGATCAACGTCGAGATGGCCGCCGCCGGCGCCTCTC
>CAYXCX010000016.1:0-8198 GCA_964463405.1 uncultured Clostridia bacterium | reverse complement strand
GTCAGGCGCGGCGACCTGGACCGCGCCGTGCGGGCCGTACATGAAGAATTTTTTCCATAATCAAAGAATCTCTAAAAAGAAACGAGCTCTTAGTGTTAGTGTTAGTGTTAGTGATAGTAACCGCAAAGAACGAACTCGGAAGAAAGGCAAAAAAAAACTTGCATACAAAAGGCCATACTTCCTGTGATCGTGATGACCGCCGCTCTGAGCGGACTCTGAATAGGCAAAAACACTGCCCACGCAAGGAGTTTTCGCCAGCTGTTCATTGCCGGAATCGTGGGCTTGAACCGTCTCATGATTTCAATTGCTGGGGCTTGAATTCGGACTGCCGATTCGCAGGGAATCAATTCTTAGAGATCGTTCCAGTGCTCGCTACTAACACTAACACTAACACTAACACTAACACTAAGAGATCGTCGTTCTTTTAGTTTATTCTTTATTGCCAAAATCGATGTCGTCGGGCAGTTCGTTGACGTCGCGCGCTCCCTGGTAGGGAAAGTGGGAGGCGAGGAGGCGGCCGCACTTCTCGATGCCGCGGATCAGCCCCTCGTTGAATTTTCCCGCCTTGAAATCTCCCGCCATGGCCGCCACCAGCTTGTCCCAGAACTCCTGGCCGACCTTCTGGTGGATGCCCTCGTCGCCGACGACGACGAAGCGGTGGCGAGAGGGGACGACGAAGAAGAGAATGCCGTTGCGGTCGCGGGTGTCGCGCATTTTCATGCGGTCGAAGGCCTTTTCGGCGGCATGGCGGACGCTGCCATAAAAAAAGCGCGCAACGGAAACGCGCATCTCGCCCGAGGTCTGTTTCTCCGCCGCGGCGATGGCCGCCTTGATGCGCTCGTCGTCGATGATCGCGAGCAGTTTGCGCTGGCTCATGAACGCCATGTCCGCCTCCCTACCACGAGCCGGAGGCGCCGCCGCCTCCCGACCTGCCGCCGCCTCCGGAAAACCCTCCCCGGCCGCCGCCGCGCCCTCCGGACAGGATGGTGAAAAGCAGGTAGATGGCCAGCGAGGGGTTGGTGATGAACAGGATGAGGAAGAAGAGGATGGCGATGGCCAGCATGACCTTTTCGGAAAGGGTCATGGGCCGGCCCTCAGCCCCTGGCTCTTCCCCGCCGCCGGAAGCGGCCCCCTCGCCGGAGATGACGGCGATCAGGCGGGCGACGGCGGCGCGCACGGCGCCGTCGTTGTCCCCGCCCTGCAGCCGCGGCTCCATCTCGTCGCGGAGGATGCGGCCGGCCAGGGCATCGGGAAGCTGCGCCTCCAGGCCGTAGCCCGTCTCGATGCGCAGCCGCCGGTCCTCGGCCATGATGAACAGCACCAGGCCGTCGTCAAGCCCCTGGCGGCCGACCTTCCATTTCTCGAAGGCCTTGACCGCCCATTCGTCAAGGGGAACGGTCCCGCTGGTGCGGCCGATGAAGACGATGACCTGATGCCCGCTGGACGCTTCATACGCCTCCAGCCGGGCATCCAACTCGGCGGCCGCCGCCGGCGAGAGGAAGCCGGCCTCGTCGGTGAGCCAGCGCTGGGGGGCCGCCGGGATCGGGACCTGGCTCCCGGCCTCGGCCTGGGCCTGCATCCCCGCCGCCAGGGCAACGAGAAGCAGGCCGGACAGCGCCGGCAGGAGAAGCCGCCGCGTTTTCACAGACTAGAACTGGACCTTGGGCGCGGTCTCGGCACCGGGCTGGGACTTGAAATAGGATTTTTCCTGGAAGCGCTTGCCGAAGAAGTTGGCGATGATCACCGTGGGGAAGCTCATCCTCTTGGTGTTGAAGGCCTGGGCCGTCTCGTTGAAGCGCATGCGCTCGACGTTGATGCGGTTTTCGGTCCCCTCCAGCTGCACCTGCAGGTCGCGGAAGTTCTGGGTGGCCTTGAGGTCGGGATATTTCTCCACCACCACCAGCAGCCGCGACAGGGCCGAGGAGAGCCCATCCTGGGCCTGCTGGAACTTGGCGAAGGCCTCGGGGTCGCTGGCCGGGTTGTTGCCCAACTGCACCTGGCCGACCTTGGCCCGGGCCTCGGTCACCTGGGTAAAGGTGTCCTTTTCGAACTCGGCGGCGCCCTTGACCGTTTCCACCAGGTTGGGGATCAGGTCGGCGCGGCGCTGGTAGGCGCTCTCCACCTGCGCCCACTGGGAGAGGGCTTTCTGGTCCAGGGAGACCAGGCCGTTATAGGCGCTCATCACCCACAGGGCGACGATCACCACCAAGCCGATCAGGATGACCAGGGGACTCAATAACAGCTTCTTCATTTTCATCTCCTCCTTGCTGGCGAATTTTCTACGTTGCCAATGATTGCCGGGTTTATTGTACGCGCAAAAGGTCGGCCGGGCAAGCGGCGGCGTTCAGGGCAGAACGCCGATGGCGCGGTGCCTGTCGGCGATGGCGGCGGCCAGGCGGTCCAGGGCCAGGAAATCCTTTTCCTTGGGCAGGCCTTTGGCCAGCACCGGCTCCAGCAGCTCGACCTTCAGGTTGCCCAGCGCGGCCGTCAGGCTTTCGACGGCGCGGCCGCCCCAGCCGTAGGAGCCGATGACCGAGGCGAACCTGGTCTTCGGCCGCAGGGCGTTGGCCAGGAAGGCGGCGTGGGCCACGGCCGGGTGGGCAGCGCCCAGCACCGTCGGCGTGGCCAGAACCACGGTGGAGGCGTCGACCAGCTCCTTGGCCAGCTCGCCGACATCGGTCTGGACCAGGTTGCAGGGAATGGCGCAGACTCCCAGGCGGGCCAGGGCATCGGTCAGGTGCTCGACCATCTCGCGGGTGCTGCCGTGCATGGAGACGAAGGGGATCAGCGCCGTGTTTTTCGTGGCTTCGCCGGCCCAGTCGCGGTAGGCGTCTAGGATGAAGGCGGGCTCGGGATAAACCACCCCGTGGCTGGGGGCGATCATGGAAATCTCCAGCCCGGCCAGCCGCTCCAGGTGCTTGCGGATCTGCTGGCGGAAAGGCATCATGATCTCGGCGAAGTAGCGCTTGGCCGCCTCCAGGGTGCGCGGCGCGTCGCAGAGCAACGGGCGGCACTGGGCCAGGTGGGCGCCCAAGAAATCGCAGCTGAACAGGAGCTTCTCCTGGCGCAGGTAGGTGGCCATGGTCTCGGGCCAGTGCACCCAGGGCAGGAGCAGAAACTCCAGGGTGCGGCCGCCCAGGTCGAGGGTGCCGCCGTCGGCCACCGGCTGGAATCGCGATTCGGGCAGCTGCAGCAGGTCGATCAGCATGGCCTGGCACTTGGCGTTGGTCACCACCTTGGCCTCGGGATAGAGCTCCAGTACCTCGCCGATGGCCCCGGAGTGGTCCTGTTCGGCGTGCTGGCTGACCAGGTAATCCAGGCGGCGGACGCCGGCCTCCTGCAGGTTGGCCAGCAGGTCGCCGCTTTTGGCCGGGTCGACCGCGTCGATCAGGGCCGTTTTTTCCCGTCCGCGCACGAGGTAGGCGTTGTACGACGTGCCGTCGGGCAGGGGAATCAGCTCGTCGAACAAACGGCGGTCCCAGTCCAAGGCTCCCACCCACACGACGTCCCGCTTGATTTCAATGGCTGCCATGTTTCCTCCGCATCACGGGATAACCGCCGGCGCCAGCGGCGCGGCGGCGCGGCCTGCCGCCGCTCAGTCGACCGGCTCGAACGAGTCCTTGCCGGCGCCGCAGACCGGGCAGACCCAGTCCTCGGGGATGTCCGCGAACGCCGTCCCGGGCTGGATGCCCGAATCGGGATCGCCGCTGGCCGGGTCGTATATGTAGCCGCACACGGTGCACACGTATTTCTTCATGCTCGCCTCCTTTCTGTCCGCAGCGGCGGCGGAGCCGTCCCGCGGCGGGCACTCATTATAGGGGCATGGCCGCCCCCTGTCAAATGCCGGGGCTCAGCGGTCCAGTTCCTTGATCAGGCGCATGATCTCGTTCTTCAACGCCGCGTCCTGGGTCAGCCCCAGCGCCTGCTCCAGCAGGTCGAGCGCCTTTTTTCTCTCGCCGAGCTTGGCCGCGACGCGGGCGCCGTTGATCTGCAACAGGGGATCGGGGGCGGTGAGCAGCAGCAGCGCCCGGTCGAAGCTCTCGCCGGCCTCGGCCAGCCGCCCGAGGCTCTCCAGCGCCTGCCCCTTCAGGTTGTACAGCATGGCGAAACGGCGGTTGAGCAGCAGCCCCTTTTCGGCGTAGCGCAGGGCCGAATCGGGCTTGGCGAACTTGAGCTCCAGCGTCGCCAGGTTGGCGAAGGCGTTTTCCGGCGTCTGGTACTCCTGGGCGTTGGCGGCGATCAGCAGGTTTTCCTTGGCGTTCTCGTAGTCGCCCATCTCGCTGTAGCACGTTCCCAGCAGGTTGTGGGCGTCGTAAAAATTCGGGCTTACCTGCAGCAGGCGGCGGAGCATGGCGACCGCCCCGGGGAACTCGCGGCGGTAGACGTGGACCAGGGCCATGCCGTTCAGCGCCGGAACCAGGCGCGGATTCTTCTTCAGGGCCGCATCCAGCCTTTCGGCCGCCTGCTCGAGGCGGCCGGCGTTGAGGAAGCCGATGCCCTCGTTGGCCAGGAACTCGGCCGATCCGGGCAGCATCTGCCCCGGGGCCGTGCGCGGACGGCTGCCGCCGCAGGCCAGCAGCGACGCGGCCAGGACCAGCAAAACCAGACAATTCTTCATGTTGCCCCCTTGGATCCCGTGACCCGGTAGACTTGCAGCGGCCGGGAAATGCCGCTCAGCTTCTTTTCGCCCAGCAGCTCGAAGTCAAAGCGCCCGCGCGCGGCCTGGCAGGCCTGCTCGGAGACGGCGATCTCGTCGGGGCCGGCCACCGTCGACTCCAGCCGCGAGGCGATGTTGACCGTGTTGCCCAGCACGGTGAACTCCAGGCGCCGGGGCGAGCCGAAGTCGCCGGAGATCAGCTTGCCCGTGTGGATGCCGATGCGCACCTGCACCCGGTCGGCGGCGGGGACCTGGCGGTTGAGTTCGGCCAGCCGCGCCTTCATCTCCAGGGCGGCGACGATGGCCCGCTCGGCGTGGTCGCCGCACTCGAGCGGCACGCCGAAGACGGCCATGATGGCGTCGCCGATGAACTTGTCGAGCGTGCCGTTGTGGCGGAAGATGATCTCGGTCATCTCGGTGAAAAAATTGTTCAGGAACATGCCCACGGCGATGGGCGTCATCGCCTCGGCGCGGGAGGTGAAGCCGACGATGTCCAGGAACAGCACCGTGGCCTCCGACTCGCGGTAGGGCATGAGCTCGCCGGTGTTGCTGTCCTGGAACTCCAGCAGCCGCGAGACCACCGCCGGCGAATGGTAGCGTTCCAGGCGGGCGCGCAGCCGCCGCTCGCGGTTCAGCTTGTCCAGGCTGCTGGCGCCTTCGATGGCGAAGCCGGCAAAGTTGGCGATGATCGACATGACCTCCAGGTCCTTCTCGCCGAACACCTGGGTGGCGCTCGAGGTGTCCACGTAGAGCAGGCCGTAGATGCACTCCTTGGTCCAGATCGGCACCGAAATCGCCGAGGTGATGCCGTAGAGGATGATGCTGTTGGAGCTGTCGAAGCGCTCGTCGTTCATGGCGTTGGACGACAGGATGGCCACCTTCTCGCGGATGGCCTTCAGGGCGATGGACTTGGAGATGCGCACGACGTCGTCGGCCTGCCCCTGCTTGGCGTAGGTGTACTTGAGGCGCACGTCGTTCTGCTTCTCGTCGTAGTAGAAGATGGTGATTTTTTCCGGGCGCACGTACTGGAAGATCAGCTCCCCCAGCTTGTGGAAGCTCTCGTCGATGTCCTGGGAGGCGATGAGGCTCTTGCCCAGCGCCGTCAGCGAAGCCAGGAAGCTCGGCTCCTCGCTCTTGCGCCGCGCCGGCTTCTCGGCGGTGACCAAGTCCTGCAGCGGCACCATCATCGAGATGCGCTGGTCGTCGGTGTCGCGGTAGCTCTCGCGGCGCTCGACGGCCTGGAAGTGGAGCACGGTGCGGCCGATGGTGATCTTGTCCCCGACCTCGAGCGCCTTGGACTGCACGCGGCGGCCGTTGACGTAGCAGCCGTTGGTGCTGTGCAGGTCGACCAGCTTGAAGCCCTTGGCGGTGCGCTGCAGGCGGCAGTGCTGGCGCGAGACGGTGTTGTCCCGGAGCTCGATGTCGTTGTCGGGCAGCTTGCCGATGACCACCGTTTCCTTGGCCAGGTAGAAAACCTTCGCCTCATCGTCGGCCAGGTATTCTAGCTTGTAGTCCATTCGCTCTTCAGGCTCCTCGTCATCAGCTCGCCGACCGCCGCGGCCGGCTCCTTGCCCTCGAAAAGCACCCGGTGCACCTGGCGGCTGATGGGCATGTCGATCTGCAGCTGCTCGGCCAGGCGCCCGACCGCCTTGGCCGTCTCCACCCCCTCGGCCACCATGGGCGTGGAACGCTCCACCGCCTGCAGCGTTTCGCCCAGGGCGACGCGCCGCCCCAGCTGGAAATTGCGCGACAGGGTGCCGAAGCAGGTCAGCATCAGGTCGCCGATGCCGGCCAGACCCCAGAAGGTCTCGCTGCGGCCGCCGAGGCGCACCCCCAGGCGGGAGATCTCGGCGTTGGCCCGGGTGACCATGGAGGCGGTGGTGTTGAAGCCGTAGCCCATGCCGCTGATCATGCCCGAGGCGATGGCCATCACGTTCTTCAGCGAGCCGGCCACCTCGAGGCCGCGCAGGTCGTCCGAGCGGTAGACGCGCAGGACTTTCGAGGAGAACTCCTCCTGCACGCGGGCCAGCAGCCCGGCATTTTCCGAGGCGACGGCGACGGCGGTGGGATGGCCGGCGGCGAGCTCGCGGGCGAAGGAAGGCCCCGAGAGGGCCAGCCACTGCCGGGCCGCGCCGGGGCCGAGCACGTCGTCGGCCACCTGCGACATGGTCTTGAGCGAATCGGACTCGAAACCCTTCGACAGGCTGACCAGCGCCTGGCCGGGGCGCAGCCCGGACGCCAGGCGCAGCAGCACCGAGCGCATGAACTTCGAGGGGACGGCCAGGACCAGGGTCTCGGCCGCCGCCGCCGCCCCTTCCAGGTCGGGGGTCACGCCCAGGTTGGCAGCCAGCTCGACGCCGGGCAGGAAGACGCGGTTCTCGCGGCCCGAGCGGATGGCCGCCAGGACCTCCTCCTCCCGGGCCCAGAGCGCGACCTCGCGCCCGCCGCGGGCCAAATAGTCGGCAAAGGCCGTGCCCCAGGAGCCGCCGCCGACGACCAGGATCTTACTCATCTTTGCGGAAGGCGAATTTCCGCTCCTCGCCGCGAAGGAGGCGACCGATGTTCGCGCGGTGGCGGAAGACGATCAGCGCCAGCATGGCCAGGGCCACCATGGCCGCCTCCGCCGTCTGGGTGAACAGGACGCAAAAGAACAGCGCCGCGGCCCCGAGCAGGGACCCCAGCGAAACGTGGCGGGTCAGAAGCAGGGCAGCGAGAAAAACGGCCAGAAAAGCCAGCAGCGACGGCAGATGGAATACCAGGAAGACGCCGACCAGGGCCGCCACTCCCTTGCCGCCGCGGAACCTGAGGAAAACGGGAAAAACGTGGCCCAGCAGCACGGCCAGGCCGCCCAGCAGCACGAACCAGGGCTGGTCGAAGTGCAGGCGGCCGTACAGGATGGGCAGCGCCCCCTTCAGGATGTCCAGGGCCAGGGTGGCCACTCCGGCCAGCTTGCCCTTGCTGCGCAGCACGTTGGTGGCGCCGATGTTGCCGCTGCCGGTGGCGCGGATGTCCCTGCCCTCGCTCAGGAAGAAGATGAGATAGCCGAAGGGGACCGAGCCCAGCAGGTAGCAGCAGGCGATATACAGGATCTCATGGCTCGACAAGGGCGATCTCCTTCAGCACGGAATGATAGGAACGCTCGCGCGTCAGGCGGCTGGCGCAAAGGCGGTAGGCGGAAACGTCCCATTCGCCGAAAACGGTCTCCTGGGCGCCGCGCAGCCGCGATACGATCCCCCTGAACGGCGAAGGGCCACCCCGCGGCGGCAGCGCCTGGCCGCGCCCCAGGGTGACGTGGGGAGTGAACGGGCGCTCCTCGCGGGGGATGCCCAGCGGCGCCAGGCGTTCCTCGATGGCCGCGAACAGGGCGCAGAGCGGCGGGCAGGCCTCGACCCCGGCCCAGAATACGCGCAGCCCGTCGCCGGCCGGAAACTTGCCGAAGCCGCGCAGACGCAGGCGGAAGCGCGGGACGGCGGGCAGGACCGCGGCGATGCGCCGGGCTTGGTCGCCGCCGACCTCGCCGATGAACTTCAGGGTCAGGTGG
>CAYXCX010000015.1:0-16049 GCA_964463405.1 uncultured Clostridia bacterium | reverse complement strand
GCACGTTGCGGCGCTTGTCGGTCACCGCCTCCGGGTCCTCGTTGTTCACGGCCTCGACGCTGAGCAGGGCGAAGTACTTCTCCCCGGTCTTGGGCGGGCGCACCGAGCCGGACAGCGTGGCGCCGGTGCGCAGGTCGAACTTGTTCACCTGCGAGGGGGAGACGTAGATGTCCTCGGGGCTGGTCAAATAGGCGTATTCCTGGAAGCGCAGGAAACCGTAGCCCTCGCTGTGCACCTCGATGACGCCCTCGGCGAACAGCTTGCCGTTGGCCCGGGCCTGGGCGTCCAGCACCTTGAAAAACAGGGTGTTCTTGTCGCTGGCGTCCTTGTCGTCGAGCTGCATTTCCTTGACCAGCTTCTTCAGCTCCAGGGCCTTCATGCCCTGCAGGTCCTTCAATGAATACATGTTCACTCCTTGTGGATGGCCTCGTGGATCCGGCGCCAGATCTCGTCCCGCCCCGCCGGCTGGAAGATCGAGAAAGGAACGGCGAGCAGGCCGAAATTGTTTTTGAGTTGCGCGATGAGATTCCGTTGTTGCGAAAGGGAAATCTTATCACCCTTGGTCAGGATTGTCAAGATGGGCAAGCCCTGGTTCACGACCTGCCCCAGGGTGTCCAGGTCCGGGGGCAGGAAGCCGCGGCGCGAATCGACCAGCAGCAGGACCAGGCGCACGGCCTGCACCCGCCCCAGGAAGGCGGCGATCAGGTTCCGCACCCGCTCGCTTTCGCCCTTGGAGACGCGGGCGTAGCCGTAGCCGGGCAGGTCGGCGAAGAGCAGCTCGCAGGCGGCGCCGGCGCGCGGGCGGCCGGACACGAGGTAATAGTTGACGCTGAGGGTCTTGCCGGGCAGGGAGCTGGTGCGCGCCAGGCGCCGCCCCAGCAGCGCGTTGATCAGCGAGGACTTGCCCACGTTGGAGCGCCCGAGGAACAGGACCTTGGGGCGCGCGTCGGCGGGCAGCTGCCCGGCGTTGAAGTACGTTCCGGCGAGTTCGGCTCGTTGTATGATCATGGGCGAAAATCGGCTCGGCTTACTGCAGGCTGGCTTCCTGGATGGGGCGGATGACTTTGCTGCGGATGTTCTGCAGCTTGATCGGGTGCTCGAGGACGATCGCCAGCAGCTCGTCCATGGTCTCGACCGGGTGAACGCGCAGGTCGCCCTTGAGCTCCTCGGGGATGTCCTCGCGGTAGTCTTTCATGTTCTCGGCCGGGATGAGGATGTCGCGGATGCCGTAGCGGTGGGCGGCGATGATCTTTTCCTTGATGCCGCCCACGGGCAGGATGCGGCCGCGCAGCGTGATCTCCCCGGTCATGGCGTGGCCGGGGCGCACCGGGATGCCGGTCAGCAGCGACAGCAGCGACACGGCCAGGGTGACGCCGGCCGAGGGCCCCTCCTTGGGCACGGCCCCCTCGGGGATGTGCAGGTGGATGTCGTAGCGGCGCAGCTCCTCGGTGTCCAGCTCCAGCTCGAACAGCTTCAGCTTGGTGTAGCTGAAGGCCGCCGAAGAGGACTCCTTCATCACGTCGCCCAGGCGCCCGGTGAGGATCAGGTCGCCCTTGCCCTTGAGCATGCGCGCCTCGACCACCAGGATGTCGCCGCCGGCGGCCGTCCAGGCCAGGCCGATGGCCACCCCGACCTCGCTGCGCTGGCCGGTCTTCTGGCTGGTGTACTTGGGAACGCCCAGGTACTGCTCCAGGCGGGCGCGGTCGATGGCCTGCAGCTCCCGTTCGCCGCCCTTGCGCCCCGACTCGACGATGCCGCGGGCGGTCTTGCGCATGATGACCGCGATCTCGCGCTCCAGGTTGCGCACCCCGGCCTCGCGCGTGTACTCGTTGATCACGGCCAGCAGCACGTCGTCGGCGATCCGCACCTCGTCGGGGCTGAAGCCGTTCTTTTCGGCCTGCTTCTTGAGCAGAAAGCTGCGGGCGATCTCCAGCTTCTCGCGCTCGGTGTAGCCGGCGAGCTCGATGACCTCCATGCGGTCCAGCAGCGCCGGCGGGATGTTCTCGGCGAAGTTGGCGGTGGTGATGAAAAAGACCTGCGACAGGTCCAGCTCCAGGTCCAGGTAATGGTCGGTGAATTCGCCGTTCTGCTCGGGGTCCAGGGCCTCGAGCAGGGCCGAGGCCGGGTCGCCGCGGAAGTCGGCGTTCAGCTTGTCGATCTCGTCGAGCAGGAAGACCGGGTTCATGCTGCCGGCCTTTTTCAGCCCCTTGACGATCTGGCCGGGGTAGGAGCCGATGTAGGTGCGGCGGTGGCCGCGGATCTCGGCCTCGTCCTTGACGCCGCCCAGCGAGACGCGCACGAACTTGCGGTCCAGGGCGCGGGCGATGGACTTGGAGAGCGAGCTCTTGCCCACCCCCGGCGGCCCCACGAAGCAGAGGATCTCGCCCTGGGCCTTCTTGACCAGCAGGCGCACGGCCAGGTAGTCCAGGATGCGCTCCTTGACCTTGCGCAGGCCGTAGTGGTCCTCGTCGAGGATCTGCGCCGCCCGGCGGATGTCCTTGTTCTCCTTGCGCACTTTTTTCCAGGGCACGGCCAGCAGCCAGTCCAGGTAGTAGCGCGAGACGGTGCCCTCGGCCGAGAAGGGGGGCATGGCCGCCAGGCGCTCGAGCTCCTCGTCGGCGCGGGCCTTGACGTGGTCGGGCAGCTGCGCCGCCTCGATCTTGCGCCGGTACTCGTCGTAGTCGGTCTCCGGCCCCTCCTCGCGCGCCCGCTTGGGCTCGACATCGCGCTGGCTGCGCAGCTGCAGCACCTCCTTCTTGAGGATGTTGTAGACGCGCACGCCGCGGGCGTAGGGGTCGATCTCCTCCAGCAGCGACTGCTTCACTTTCAGGGGCAGGCCGATGATGGAGACGATGATGTCGGCGGCGTCGGCCAGGCTGCTTGGGCGCAGGCGGGTCAGGATGCCCGGCAGACGCACGCGCTTCAGGGTGACGTACTCCTCGAACAGGGAGATGAGGTTGCGCGCCAGCTCGGCCAGGTCCTTGCCGGGCGCGGCGCGCTCCTCCAGCACCTCCACCCGCACCAGGTGGTGGTCGCGGCCCTCCTGGTAGCCCAGGATGCGCCCGCGCTTCAGCCCCTGGATGACGATGCGGAAGCTGCCGTTGCTCTGTTCGACCGACTTCTCGATGCGGGCGACGGTGCCGGTCTCGTACACCTCGTCGGCGAGCGGCGTTTCCGTGACCTGGTTCTTCTGCGCCGCCAGGAACAGGATGCCGCCGTGCTCGGCCAGGGCCGCCTTCAGGGCGACGACCGACCCGTCGCGGCCGACCAGGATGGGCACGATGACGGAGGGAAAGGCCACGAGCTCCCGCAGCGGGATCAGCGGCAGGAGGAGCTCCTTGGCGTTCAGGCGATCCATTTCTTGTCCCGGAGGAACTGGCCGTCGATGAGCACCCGGCCGGGCGCGTCCTTGCGCGAGGGGATCTCGAACATCAGGTCGAGCATGATCTCCTCGAAGATGGCGCGCAGGCCGCGGGCGCCCACGCCGCGCTGGATGGCCTGGGCGGTGATCATCTCCAGCGCTTCCTTGGAGAACTCCAGGTCGACGCCGTCCATCTTGAGCAGCGCCTTGAACTGCTTGGTCAGGGCGTCCTTGGGCTCCAGCAGGATGCGGTACAGCTGCTCCTTGTCCAGCTCGTTGAGCACGCCGGTGACCGAGAAGCGGCCCACCAGCTCCGGGATGAGGCCGTAGCGGATCAGGTCGTCGGGCTGCGCGCGCTCGAAGATGTCGGCCCGGTAGGCGCGGCCCTTCTCGCGGGCGGCGGGGGCGAAGCCGATCACGTTTTTCTTGAGGCGGCGCTGGATGATCTTGTCCAGGCCGACGAAGGCGCCGCCGGCGACGAACAGGATGTTCTTGGTGTCGATCTTGAGGAATTCCTGGTAGGGGTGCTTGCGCCCGCCCAGCGGCGGGACGTTGGCCACCGTGCCCTCGACGATCTTGAGCAGCGCCTGCTGCACTCCCTCGCCGGAGACGTCGCGGGTGATGGAGGGGTTCTCGCTCTTGCGCGAGATCTTGTCGATCTCGTCGATGTAGACGATGCCCTTTTCGGCGAGTTCGCGGTTCTCGCCGGCGGCCTGGAACAGCTTGAGCAGGATGTTCTCCACGTCCTCGCCCACGTAGCCGGCCTCGGTCAGGGTGGTGGCGTCGGCCATGGCGAACGGCACGTCCAGCACCTTGGCCAGCGTCTCGGCCAGCAGCGTCTTGCCGGTGCCGGTGGGGCCGATGAGCAGCACGTTGCTCTTGCGGATGTCGACCTTGTTGGCCAGGTTCTGGCCGTGCTGGATGCGCTTGTAGTGGTTGTACACGGCCACGGCCAGCTTCTTCTTGGCCGCGTCCTGGGAGATGATGTACTCGTCCAGCCGGCCCTTGATCTCGGCCGGGGTGAGCAGCTTGAATTTTTTGGCGCCGGCGGCCGGCTTGGCGATTTCGCCGCCGCTGGAGATCAGGGTGTAGGCGGTCTTGGTGCACTCGTCGCAGATGTAGACCCCGGGCCCGGCGATCAGCTTGACCGCCCGCGACTGGGGGATGCTGCAGAAGCTGCAGCGGGCTTCCTTCTCTTCCTTCATTTTCCCCCTTTCTTCTCCTTCTTGCGGTCGGCGACCACGGCGTCGATCAGGCCGTACTTCAGGGCCTCATCGGCAGTCATGATGAAGTCGCGCTCGATGTCCTGGGCCACCTTTTCCAGCTTCTGGCCGGTGTGCTGGGACAGGATCTCGATGGTCTTCTCCTTCACCCGGCGCATTTCCTCGGCCTGGATCAGGATGTCGGTGGCCTGGCCCTCGAAGCCGCCCAGGGGCTGGTGGATGATGACCTTGGCGTTGGGCAGGGCGAAGCGCTTGCCCTTGCTGCCGCCGGCCAGCAGGATGGCGGCCATGGAGGCGGCCTGGCCGATGCAGATGGTCACCACGTCGTTTTTGATGAAACGCATGGTGTCGTAGATGGCCAGCCCCGAGCTGATGATGCCGCCCGGCGAGTTGATGTAGATGGAAACGTCCTTTTCCGGGTCTTCGGCCTCCAGGAACAGCAGCTGGGCGATGGTGACGTTGGCCACGTTGTCGTCGATGGGCGAGCCCAGGAAGATGATCGAGTCCTTGAGCAGGCGGGAGTAGATGTCGTAGGCGCGTTCGACGTTGCCCGACTGCTCGATGACCATGGGAATGAGTGCCATGTTACACCTCGCGGACCTTGATGTTGTCCCGCAGCCAGCCGTTGATCTTGGCCTGCAGCACGTACTCCTTCAGCTCGGCGGCCCGCTTCTCGTCGCCGTAGTAGCGGCGGATCTCCGCCTCGCCGACGCCGTGCTCGCGGGCCAGCCGGGCGTACTCCTGGTCCAGCTCGGCGGCGCCGGCCTCCAGCCGCAGCTGCTGGCGCACCTTCTCCAGGATCAGCGACAGGCGCAGCGACTTTTCCGCCTGCTCCAGGAGCGCCGCCTTGAACGCGGCTTTTTCCTCTTCGGAGGCGAAGTGCAGCGGCTGGCGGGTCTGGCTCAGGCGCCGGGCCATTTCCTGCTCCAGCAGCGCCTGGGGAACCGGGAAGCGGCACGACGCCAGCAGCTTGTCGAAGATGGCCGCCAGCCGCGCCTCGTCGCGGTGCTTTTGCTGGTGGCGGTCGAACTCCTGGCGCAGCTTGTCCTTGAACTCCTCGGCGCTCTTCAGCCCCAGCGACTTGAGGAAATCCTCGTCCAGGTCCGGCTTTTTCATCTCGAACACCGTCTTGACCTCGACCTGGTGCTCGATGCGCTTGCCGGCCCAGGCCTTCTTGGCCGCGTCGGCGGGGTAGTCGACGCCCAGCACGGCCTGCTCGCCCGCCTTCTTGCCCAGCAGCGCGTCGTACAGGCCGGCGATCTCGGCCGGGGCGGCGGCGTCCATCATGAAGTAGGTCTCGCGGCGCGGCCACTTGCGCCGGCTGGCCGCCTCGCTGGACTGGACCGTCAGCAGCACCAGGTCGCCGCCGGCGGCGGGCCGGTCCGGAGCCGGCTGCGAGCGCTTGTGGGCCTCGAGCAGGCGCTCGATCTGCTGCGCCTCGTCGAAGGGCTCGCCCTTCAGGTCGGCGGCCTGGACCTCGGCCTGCAGCCCGGCCAGGTCGGGCAGCTCGAACTCGGGAAAGACCTCGACGGCGATGTCGGCCGCGAAGCCGCCGGCGCCCTCGTCGTCCAGCTTTTCCAGGGCGGGCTCGCCGGCGATGTTCAGGCGCTCGCGCTCGATGTGCGCGTAGGCCAGCCGGCCGACGGCCTTGTGGATGACCTCCTCGCGCAGGGCCGGCAGGTGCACCTTCCTGACCACGTCGACCGGCACCTTGCCCTGGCGGAAGCCGGGCATCTTGATGGTGCGGCTGGTCTCCTCGGCCAGGCGGTCAATTTCGCGCGCCATTTCGTCGGCGGCCAGGCTGACGCGGAAGCGCCGGACCAGCGGCGTATCGGCTGCGGCGGCCCCGGGTTCGGGGCTCGGCGGCACGGGCCTGTTGTCACTGGCAGGGTCATGATTCATGATGGGAACTCCTGGTTCGCGGTCGGCAAGAAACGTGGGAAAACTGTAACAAAAAAGCGGTCCCTTGTCAAATGCCCAGGGCGGCGATGTCGCGGCCGATCTGCGCCGCCAGCTGGCCCGGCCCGGCGAACTTCCGCTCGGCGCGCAGGCGGGCCAGGAAGTGCAGGCGGACGCGGCGGCCGTAGACCCGGCCCTGGAACCCGGGCACGTGGGTTTCCACGCGCGGCGCGGCCGGGGCCGCGCCCGGTTCGGCGAAGGTGCGGCCGCGGCCGATGAACGTGGCCGAACGGAGGCGGCGCCCGCCCAGCTCCAGCTCGGTGTGGAAGACCCCGGGCGGCAGCAGGGTGTTGGCGCTGGCGATGTTCATGGTGGGGAAGCCCAGTTGCGCGCCGCGCCCGGCTCCGTGCACCACGACGCCGTCGATGAAATAGGGGCGCGCCAGCATGCGCCCGGCCGCGGCCACGTCGCCGGCGGCCAGCAGGCGGCGGATGCGCGAGCTGGCCACCCGCCGGCCGTCGACGCGCACGTCGGGGGCGCGCAGGACAAGGCAGCGCCCGGCCGCCTCGCGGCGCAGCAGGGCCAGGTCGCCTTCGCGGCCGCGGCCGAAGCGGAAGTCGCCGCCGACCACCAGCAGCCGTGCCCGCAGCCGCTCCAGCAGCACGTCGTGGACGAACTCGGCGGCCGGCAGGGCGGCCACGGCGGCGAAGTCGACGAAGAACAGCCGGTCCAGCGCCTGGCCCTTCAGGGCCTCCAGGCGCTGGGCGTCGGTGCTGATCAGGGGCACGTCCTGCCCCAGGGCGACGCGCGGATGGGGGCGGAAGGTCAGGACCGCGGCCAGCAGCTTGCGGCGGCGGGCCTGGGCCGCCAGCAGGGCCAGGATGCGCCGGTGCCCGGCGTGCAGGCCGTCGAAATTGCCGATGGCCACGGCGCTGGGCGCGGCGAGCCTTTCCAGGCGGGAGCGCACGCGCATGACTTCAGCGCGCCGGCGGGGACAGGGGAAGCTGGGCGCGGAAGAGCGGCGCCTTGAGCAGCATGTTGCCGCGCTGGAGCGGGCGCAGCGGGGAATAGAAGGTCAGCAGCAGCAGCGCGGCCAGCGCCGCCAGCAGCCAGCGGCTCAGCAGCCCCAGGCGGCGGGCGTTCTCCAGCTCCCGGTCCTCGCTGAGCTTCTTCTCCTGGATCTCCTGCATCTCCGTCTTGAGCTTTTTCTTGACCAGGCCCTTGTTGTGCAGGTTGTACAGCGTCTTGTAGGCCTTGTATTCGGTGAACTGGCCCAGCTCGACGATGTCCTTGACCGTGTTGCGGCCGTTGATGTGCTTGAGCAGGTTGACCTCGCTCTCGGTCATCAGCAGCGTGTTGGCATCGGCGGACTTGGACTCGTCGTCGTACTCGGAGACCAGGACGATTTTCTTGCTGCCCAGGAACACCGGCTCGAGCACGATCTCCTCGGCGGGGATGACCTTCTTGATCAGCGGCCACTCGTCGAGCATCTGCACCCCCTCCATGATGAGGTTGTCGACGGCGATGGGGGTGAACAGCCGCAGCTCCTTGTCGACGTAGTCCAGGACCTTGAAGTTGTATTCGCCCTTCTTCCAGTTGAACAGCGAGAGCACGATCTGCGTGGCCTGGATCTTGAGCACCTCGGGGATGATCTTCTCGTCGATCAGCCCCATGCCGATCAGGATCTCGCCGACCTTCTGGCCGGTGCGCTTCTGGATGGTCAGGGCCCGCTGCAGCATCTCCTCGCTGATGATCTCCTGCTTGACGAAGACGTTGCCGACGCGCATCTCCAGCTTCTTGGGGAAGGCGTCGATGCCCACGATCGAGCCGTCCTCGAGGATGAGGGTGATGAAGCCCTCCTGGCTGTTGAAGGTCAGGATGCCGGTCTTCTTCTGCAGCGAGATCAGCTGCAGGATGTCGGGGACCTTGAATTCGCGCAGCGTGCCCTTAAACGCCATCGCTGCCTCCGGCGCGCAGGCTGATCGCGGCGATGACCAGGTACAGGAGCAGGGCGGCCAGGCCGATCAGGTTCAGAAACATCGGCGCCGTGCCGAAAACGCCGCGGAAGTTGGCTGCGTTGACCCAGAACAGCCCGCCAAGCGACGCGAACAGGAAGAACAGGCCGGCGAAGGTCCGCCCCTGGTCGCGGAAATTCAGCAAAAAGCCGGGAATGAGCAGCGAGGCGCCAAGCAGCAGGGAATGCTGGGATTGCGCGTGGCGGCCGATCTCCTTTTCCTTGATGAGCTTGGCTTCCAGGAAAATGGGGTCCTTGATCAGGAAGAGCTGGTAGCAGTCCTCGCAGAGGGCGTGCGACTGCGCCTGCTCGAGCGCCCGCTTGCGGATGATCTTGCCGCAGCGGCTGCAGAAGACGCTCTGGCCCAGGGCGGGGGCCAGGCGGGGCAGCAGGGCGGCGTAGGCGGCCAGCAGCAGCAGCGCCGGCAGCACCGGAAAGAGCAGGAACTCGATGCCGACGACCTGCAGGAAGTGCCAGGGGTGGAATGACTGCCAGGAATGGTTCAGCAGCCGCCGCCAGAGGAAACCCGCCGGCGGGCGGCTCTTCTGCAGTTCCGCCGCCTTGTCCCTGAGGCGGTTGATCTCCGGGTAGCTATTGCCGTAGAAAAGAAACAGCTCGGGGTCGTTGTTTTTCAACAGGGCGGTCGTGAAGTTCGCCAGCGTGACCGGGTTGCGGGCGTCCAGGCTGAGCGACTGGCGGTAGTACTGGATGGCCTGGGACAGGCTGCCCTTGTCTACGTGCAGGTCGCCCAGCAGGTTGAACTTCAGGGGGGTGGCGTAGGCGCCGCCGGTGTCCAGCAGCATGTCCATGGCGGTTTCGGGCTGCCCGGCGTGGTAATAGGCATAGGCCTGCATGACTTTCAGCTCGTTGTCGAAGCGGGCGGTCGTCGCGGCGGGCAGGAGGCGGCCGGCATACACCTGCTGCACGGCCTGGAAGCCGGGACTGAGCAGGCTGCGCTCCAGGTAGCGGCCGACGGCATGAAGCAGCGCCAGGGCCAGCAGCAGGAATTGCAGGCGCCGGACCAGCTGGCGCTCGTCGTGGCTGAAATAGCCCCACAGCATGCCGCAGAACAGGAAAGGGTAGAAGGCCCAGCCGCCCGAGAGCAGCAGCGGCCAGAACAGCAGCAGCAGGAACAGCAGCAGCCGCCTCCAGTTGAAGCGGTTCGTCCCTTCCAGGATGAAGTCGTGGGCGGCGAGCTTGACGTAGCGGATGGCCAGGGCGGCGGCCACCAGGAAAAAAAGCAGCAGCCCCGCGAAGGGCAGCACGCTGAACAGCCCGCTCAGCAGCAGCCAGGAGGCGCTGAAATCATGCGCCAGCAATCTGAGCTGGCGGCCGACGCCGGCCAGCGACCAGAAGAAGCGGCCCTGGCGGCGGCCGATCCGCTCCAGCTTGTTGTAGACCGGCCAGGCGTCCGGCGGCGAAATCTTCAGCGCCTGGCGGTAGAAGGACTGGGCCAGGGAGTCGTCCTTGGCCTTGAGGTGGCGGTCGCCGAGTTCGATCAGCTTGTTGACCAGCTCGACCTTGTCGTTGGGGGCGAGTCCGCGGGCGTCCAGCCGTTCCAGGCTGCGCCGCACCTCGGCCAGGTTGCCGCCGGCCTCGTAAAAATAGATTTTTTTGAGGTCGCCCCAGGGATTGGCCGCCGCCGGCAGCAGCCAGCCCAGCAGGACGATTCCCGCCGCGATCGGCAACGCCCTAGCCGCCATGGGCCTCCCCGGTTCTGCGCGCCAGCGCCTGGCGCAGGTTGGCCAGCACGTCGGTCAGGAAGGCCGACTCGCCGGCCAGCAGGTTGTTCTTTGTCTTGCGTTCCAGTTCCTGCAGCAGGTCGAGGTAGAACCTGGCGCCTTCGGCGTCGAACCCGGCCTTGCCGCTCAGCGGGTCGGCGACCTCGCCCAGGCGGATCAGGCCCTGGGTGGCCAGCAGCACGACGATGGCGCGGATGTCCCGCTGCTCCGGGTAGGCTTTCCCTTGTCCCATGCCCCAACTATACCACAAGCCCGGCCGCGGTTCAAAGTCAAGGCCCGGGCCTTGCCAGGACGCTTGCGCAGCGCTATGATGGGGGCTCTTGCCGCCCGGAGGCGGCTCCGCCATGAAGCAATTCACCAGGCTGCTGGCCATCATGAAGAAGCTGCGCCATCCGCGCCGCGGTTGTCCCTGGGACCTGCAGCAGACCCCGGACTCGCTCAAGGAGTACGTGCTGGAGGAAGCCCACGAGCTGATCGAAGCCATCGACAACGGCGACCCGGGCGCCGTCCGCGAGGAGCTGGGCGACCTGCTGCTGCAGATCGTCTTCCTGGCCCAGATCGCCGCCGAGCAGGGGAGCTTCACCATGGCCGACGTCGCCGCCGGCATCGCCGACAAGCTGGTGCGCCGCCACCCGCACATTTTCGCCGGTACGCGGGCGGACGACGCCGAGCAGGTCAAGGCCAACTGGGAGCAGATCAAGATCGCCGAGAAGAACAAGCGCAGCGTGATCTCCGACTACCCGGCCTCCATGCCGGCGCTGCTGCTGGCTAAGCGCATCGCCTCCCAGGCGTCCGGGGTCGGCTTTGACTGGAGCGACGCCTCGCAGGCGCTGGACAAGGTTTCCGAGGAGGCCGCCGAACTGCGCGCCGAGATCGCCGCCGGCCGCAAGCACCAGGCCGCCGAGGAAGTGGGCGACCTGCTGTTCGCCGCGGCCAACGTGGCCAGGCTGCTGGAGGTCAATCCCGAGTTCGCCCTGGCCCAGGCCAACCGCAAGTTCACCCGCCGCTTCCGCTTCATCGAGGAGGAACTGCGCCGCCGGGGCCGGGACGTCGCCGCCGCCTCGCTGCCCGAGATGGAGGCGCTGTGGCAGAGGGCCAAGACCGAACTGGAAGAGCTTCCGTGACGCGTAACGCGTGACGCGTGACGCGCTCCGGAATTAATTCATATCGCAAATTCCAAATTCCCGGCTCCAAATTTCAATGAGTGAAACCAGGGCGCTGGCTGGGCCTTGGTTGGGATATTCAGACATTGGAGTTTGATGCGGGTTTGCAAATTGGAGCTTGGGATTTGAAATTACGGTTCCCAGCGTCCTGAGTGTGATGAAAGGTTCGTGTAATTCCCTCTGCTTGTCACGCGTTACGCGTCACGCGTTACGGCAGATCGTTGTTCTGGAAGAGGGCTATTGCTCTACGCCGCCGAAGTCGTCGTCCGACAGCGAGTCGAGCCAGCGGTCGATCCTCTGGCCGCCGTCCAGGAAGTCGCTGAACACGTCGGCCAGCACCGAGGTCTCCAGCACCTGGCGCGAGACGTAGATCTTGGCGTGGTTCTTGAGGGCCAGGGCCACGGCGTCGGAGGGTCGGCAGTCGATGACTTTCCGGCGGCCGTCCTGCTCGATGTGCAGCTCGGCGTAGTAGGTGTTTTCCACGATGTCGGTGATGATCACCTTGGCCAGGAAGGCCTCCAGGTCGCTCAGGATGTTCTTGAGCAGGTCGTGGGTCATGGGCCGGGGCGTGCAGACGTTCTCCAGCTCCATGGCGATGGCGTTGGCCTCGTTCATGCCGATCCAGATGGGGATGACCTTTCTGCCGTCGAGGGCCTTGAGCACCATGACCGGTGACTTGGACACCTGGTCCATGATCAGGCCCACGAGATTGACTTCGACGAAGGGTTCCATGTTCGGGACTTATATAGTATCAATTCCCCCTTTTGTCAATCGACGCTCAAGGCAGACGATTTGGGCGTGCGGTTCGCGTTTTCCCACTCTCTTTTCCCTCATTCTTCCCTTTCTCTTCCCTCTCTCTTCTCTGAGTTCGTTGTTTCCTCGTCACTTGTCACGCGTCACTTTTCCCTGCCGGTCTCCTGGCGATCACGGTCTGGCCGTCGTCGCCCTGCACCCGGGCTTCGGCCAGGCGGACGCTGAAGTAGCCCTCGACCTTGAAGGGCAGGGGATAGCCGGGCTCCTTGAACAGGCCGATGAAGTCGCTGCCTTTGCCGCGCGGCAGGCGGCGGCAGCCGCTGGCGTTGGCCAGCACCGGGAGCTCGACCGCCTCGATGAAGGTCGTCACCTCGCGGCGCCGGTCCAGGTGGCGTTTCAGGGCCTCGGCCTCCGCGCGGCTGAACAGCTCGTCGACGTACTCCTCGGGGAAAGCCTTTTCCCCTTTCGCCAGCCGGCCGTAATCCTGGATCGCCTGGCCGTAGGGCGCCGGGGGAGCCTGCCGCTCCACGGCGAACCAGGCGACGCTGACCTCTTCGTACGTCTGCCCATGGTAGGCGAAGCCGCGGATCAGGGAATGGACGCTGTACAGTTCGCTCATGGTATTCTCCTGAGAAAATGGCTGCTCGGCGTAAGGCAGACGGAAGGTTCAAGGGGAGAGAAAGGGAAAAACAGAGGGAAGACAAAGTGGGAAAGACGATCTGACAGGAATTTTCCCACTCTCTCTCCCCTGCATCTTTCCTGAGATCGTTCTTGCCTCGTCACGTGTCACCGGGCTTGGCAGAGTTCCTTCATGAACTCGACCAGCAAGCGCACGCCGAAGCCGGTGGCCCCCTCCACGGAGAAGAAGGGGCTGGGCTTGGACAGGAACGCCGTGCCGGCGATGTCGATGTGGGCGAAGGGGATGCGGCCGGCGAACTCGGCCAGGAAGAGCCCGGCCTTGATCGAGGAGGCGCCGCCGTAGCCGGCGTTCTTCAGGTCGGCCACCTTCGAGACGATGGCGTCGCGGTACTCGCGGGGCTGGGGCAGGGGCCAGAGAAGCTCGCCGCTGCGCTCGCCGGCGCGCAGCAGCCCGGCGCTGAGCCTGGCGTTGCGGCAGAAGAGCCCGGCGTAGGAGTCGCCCAGGGCGGTGACGATGGCTCCGGTCAGGGTGGAAAGCTCGACGATCAGGTCGGGCTTGCGCCGGCTGGCCTCGATCAGGGCGTCGGCCAGGATCAGCCGGCCCTCGGCGTCGGTGTTGGCGATCTCCACCGTCTTGCCGTTGGCGTAGCGGATGACGTCGCCCGGCTTGTAGGCGCAGCGGCCGGGAAGGTTCTCGGCCAGCGGCGCCAGGGCGGTCACGCGCAGCGGCAGGCGCAGGCGGGCGGCGGCGTTCACGGCGCCCAGCACGGCGGCGGCGCCGGCCATGTCGCTTTTCATCTCCTCCATGCTGTTTCCCGGCTTGAGGTTCAGCCCGCCGGCGTCGAAGGTGATGCCCTTGCCCACCAGGGCCAGGCTGCGGCGGCAGCCGGGCGGCTCGTAGGCCAGGACCAGCAGGGCCGGCTCGCGGCTGGAGGCGGCGCCGACGGCCAGCAGCCCGTTCAGGCCCCGGGCCTCCAGCTCGCGGCGGCGCCAGGTTTCCAGGCGCAGGCCGTGGCGCCGGGCGCTCTCGGCGAACACCTCGGCCAGGGAATCGGGATGGACCCGGGCCGGGATCTCGTTGACCAAGTCGCGGGCGCCCTGCGCCTCGGCCAGGACCGCCTCGCGGCCGGAGATCTCGGCGCCGGAAAGCGACGACCGCCCGAGGCCGCTGAGGAACACGCGCTCGACGCCGCGGTCCCGCTGCTTCTTGTAGCGGTCGAAGCGGTAGTGGTTCAGGTGCAGGGCGTCGACCCAGGCGCCCAGGCACTCGGCGCCGGGAGCGGCGGCGGCGAAATGGAGCCAGGCCCGGCGCACGCGGCCTTCGCGCAGCAGCGACATGGCGCGGGCGGCGGCGCGCCTGGCGTCGGCCGGCGCGCCGGCCCGGCCGGCGCCCAGCAGCAGGAACAGGCGCTTTTCTTCCAGCGCCTGGCAGGCCAGCGCCTCGCCGATTTCGCCCTTCAGCCGCCGCCGGCGGGCGGCCGCCTGCAGCAGCGGGAACTGGCGCCACAGCGGCGCCGGGTCGACCCCCTTGAACAGGGGCAGGACGACGCCATCCTGCGCCTTGGGGCGGAACGCGATTTTTTTGGCGATCTTCATGTCTTGTCCTCCCCGGCGGCGGCGAAGTGATCGAAGCCCAGGCGGCCGAGCGGCAGGTCGCGGCCGCCGTCGCAGAGGCGCAGGCGCCTGCCGGCCGTCACCCGGCCGATCAGGTGGTAGGCCAGGCCGCTGCGGCGCAGCCGGCGCTCGCGGCCCGGCGCCACGGTGAACAGCAGCTCGTAGTCCTCGCCGCCGGACAGCGCCAGCGGCCACCAGTCCCAGCCCCGGCGCAGGCATTCCCGGCGCAGGCCCGGCGGCAGCGGCACCAGCCCGCGCTCGATCACCGCCCCGGCCTTGGAGGCGCGCAGCAGGCGCGACAGGTCGAGCAGCAGGCCGTCGGAGACGTCGATCATGGCGCTGGCATGGCGCGACAGCGCCAGCCCCTTGGCCACCTGCGGCCGCGGGCGCTGGTGGCGGCGGATGAAGGGCGAGCGCGTCTCGCCGGCCAGCAGCAGCTTCAGCCCCAGGGCCGAGCCGCCGGTGGCGCCGGTGACGCCCACCAGGTCGCCGGGCCTGGCGCCGTCGCGGCGCAGCGGCCGGGCGCATTCGCCGACGATGGTGATGGCGATGAGCAGCTGCCGGCTGCGGGTGGTGTCGCCGCCGGCCAGCTCCACCCCGAAGCGGCGGGCGGCGCGGGCCAGGCCGCCCAGGAAGCGGCCCAGGTCGGCGGCGGCGAAGCCCGGCGGCAGCCCCAGGCCCAGGTAAAAGTATTGCGGCCGGCCGCCCATGGCCGCGATGTCGGAAACGTTCACGGCCAGGGCCTTCTCGGCCAGGGCCGCCGGCGAGGCGTCGCGGCGGCGGAAGTGGACGTCCTCGACCAGCAGGTCGGTGGAGACCAGCTGCCAGCGGCGGCCGCGGCGCACGGCCGAGGCGTCGTCGCCGATGCCCAGGCCGCGGCCGAAGGGAAAGCGCCGGCGCAGCAGCGCGACGAAGCTTGGCTCGTCCATCAAAAGATCTTCTCCACCAGGGCGGCGTTGACCGCTTCCTTGAACTCGCGGACGAACAGGAAGTCCATGCCGCGGCGGTGGCCCTCCTTCAGCTCGCTGAGGTCCTTGCGGTTCTTCTCGGGCAGGATGACGCGGCGGATGCCCGCCCGCCGCGCCGCCAGCACCTTCTCCTTGACGCCGCCGATGGGCAGCACGCGGCCGCGCAGCGTGATCTCGCCGGTCATGGCCAGGTCGCGGCGCACCGCCCTGCCGGTGAAGGCCGAGATCAGGGCCGTGGCCAGGGTGACGCCGGCCGAGGGGCCGTCCTTGGGAATGCCGCCCTCGGGGATGTGGACGTGGATGTCGTTCTTCTCGAACTTTTCCACGGCCAGGCGCAGCTCGGGGGCCGAGGCCTTGATCAGGCTCAGGGCGGCGCTGGCCGATTCCTTCATGACCTCGCCCAGCGAGCCGGTCAGGATGAGCGTCCCCTTGCCCGGCACCAGGCGCACTTCGATGAACAGGATGTCGCCGCCGCTGGGCGTCCAGGCCAGGCCGGTGGCCACCCCCACCGTGTCCTCCTCCAGGAGCTGGTCGCGGAACAGCTTGGGCACGCCGGCGAACTTTTCCAGCCCGCGGGCGGTGATGCGGTGCAGGCTCCGCTCGCCCAGGGCCACGCGGTGGGCCACCTTGCGGCAGATGCTGCCGATCTCCCGCTCCAGGTTGCGCAACCCGG